>JACMKH010000052.1 GCA_014380205.1 Sphingomonadaceae bacterium | reverse complement strand
GCAGTGCAGGCGCGCGACTACCCGGTGGTGATGGCCGCGGCGACGATCAGCTCAGTTCTGGTCGTCGTTGGCAACCTTTTCGCGGACGCGTTGCTCCACGTCGCCGACCCGCGGGCGCGGAGGTATGCCGATGCGGGCTGACCCGCGTTGGCACGATTCCGGGGCACGCGCAGGATTGGCGCTACTGGGTCTGGTAGTGCTGCTGGCACTGCTCGCCCCGCTCATCGCGCCAGCCGATCCGGTGGGACAGCATGACGTGGTCGCCACCCGTTTTCTCCCTCCTGGCACCACCGACGCGAGCGAGACCGTCGCGCTCATCGCCCGCGCGCCTCGGCGAAGCCGGTGAGGAAGGCGGCGAGATTGTCGCTGAGCGCGTCGCACAGATAGCCGCCCTCCTGGACGAGCACTGCGGGGACGCCGAGCCGCTCGCCGATCGCACGGGCGATACGGCCGTAGCCGGGGGTGGTGACCGCCAATCCCGCGAACGGATCACCCTCGAACGCGTCGAGACCGAGCGCGATCACGAGCGCATCCGGCGCGAACGCCTCGACCGCGGCGATCGCCGTGGCGAGCGCGGCGAGGAACGCCTCGTCGCCCGCGCCGCGCGTGAGCGGAAGGTTGAGGTTGAAGCCGATCCCGGCACCCTCGCCGCGCTCACCGGCATAGCCCCAGAAGAAGGGGTAGAAACGCGCGGGATCGGCGTGGATCGAGACGGTGAACACGCTCTGGTCGGGGTAGAAAATGTCCTGGGTGCCGTTGCCGTGGTGGAGATCGACGTCGAGGATCGCGATCCGCGCGAAGCGGCCCTGGAGCCGCCGCGCGGCTATTGCGGCGTTGTTGAGATAGCAAAAGCCGCCCGCGAGATCGGGCCCGGCATGGTGGCCGGGCGGGCGGCACAGCGCATAGGCTTGGCGCTCGCCGCCGAGCACGGCATCGGCCGCCTCGACCGCGCTCCACGCGCTCCACAGCGCGCTCTGCCAGGTCTCCGCGCCGATCGGGCATGAGGCGTCTGACATGTGGAAGCCCGCTTGCGCGACGACCGAATCGGGATAGCCAGCATTGCGGTGGGGCGGATGGATGTTGGGGGTGACCGCCTCGCTCGCGCCCTCGATCCGCGCCCAGCGCTCGTGCGCGCGCTCGAGGAAGACGAGATAGGCGGCGGTGTGGACCGCCGCGATCGGCTCGATCCCATGCTCGCGCGGCACGGCGAAGACGCAGCCCGCGGCCTCCGCGCCCGCACGCAACCGCGCGATCCGTTCGGGCTTTTCGGGGTTCTCGGCCATTACCCCGTTGACGAGGAAGTGCGCGGGATAGTGCGCGGCCTGCTCGGCTTCGGCGAGGAACGCCTTCATGCGGCGACCGCGATCGGCAGCTCGGCCGCGAGCGCGTCGAGGCTCTCAATGAGCTTGGTCATGATTTCGTCGACATGCGCCTCGGTCGCGATCAGCGGCGGGCAGACCATGAAATGATCGCCCTCGATCCCGTCGCGCGTGCGCCGCGAATAGAGGATGAGGCCGCGCTCATAGGCGAGGTCGACGAGGCGGAGATAGGCGTTCAAGGAGGCGGGCAGCGGGGCCATTGTCCGGCGGTCGGCGACGAGTTCGAATGCGAGCAGCAGCCCCTTGCCGCGCACGTCGCCGATGAAGGGGTAACGCGCCATCAGTTCCTCGAGCCGGGCCTTGAGCAGGGTGCCGATCGCGCGCGCGTTGGCCATCAGGTCTTGCCCGACGATTTCCTCGACCACCGCGAGCCCCGCCGCGCAAGCGAGCGGGTTGCCCGCATAGGTGAAGCCGTGCGGAAAGCCGCCCGCGTCGAGCACGGGCTCGACCAGCCGCCCCGGCGCAACCACCGCGCCGAGCGGCGCATAGCCCGCGCCGAAGCCTTTCGCGAGCGCGACCAGATCGGGGACGATCCCCCAATGCTCGGCGGCGAGGAAGGTGCCGGTCCGCCCGACGCCGGTCATCACCTCGTCGTAGATCAGCAGCACGCCGTATTCGTCGCAGATTTGGCGGATGCGGGCATAATAGCTGTCGGGCGCGACCAGCGCGCCGGTCGAGGCGCCACCGACGGGCTCCATGATGAAGGCGAGCACGGTCTCTGGGCCGAGCTCCTCGATCTTGTCGCGGAGCATCTCGGCGTAGCGCAGCCCGCGCGCCTCGTCGGAGAGGTCGTCGCGGTCGAGATAGGCGCGCGGCGCGGGGATCTTGGGCATCTCGCGCAGCATCGGCGCGAAGGGATCGGCGAGCGGGCGGTAGCCGCTCAGCGCGAGCGCGCCGAGCGTGCACCCGTGATACGAGGGGGTTCGCGAGATCACGCGCCAGCGCGAGCCCTCGCCGATCGCCAGCGCGTGCGAGCGCGCGAGCTTGATCGCGCTCTCGACCGCTTCCGAACCACCCGAGACGAAGAAGATGCGATCGAGATCGCCGGGGCAGAGTTCCGCGATCCGCGCCGCCAACGCTTCGGCGGGGGCGTTCTCGAAATGGAGGCGGTAGCCGAATGTCGCGCGCGCCATCTGCTCGCGCATCGCGGCGAGCACGCGCGGGTTCGAATGGCCGATGTTCGAGACCATCGCGCCGCTCGACGCGTCGAGATAGCGGCGGCCCTCGACATCCCACAGATAGACGCCCTCGGCGCGGTCGAGCAGCGGGCGGCGCAGCCGCGTCTGGTAGAAAAGGTGCGAGGCGGGCTGGCTCACCCATATCCCCCCGATTGACGCCGGGCGCGGCGCGCGAGAGAATGGCCGCATCGGGCGAGGGCGGCAAGATGCAAAGCGCGGGAGAGAGCAGGACGGCGCGCAAGGTGATCATCACCTGCGCGGTCACCGGCTCGATCCACACGCCGACGATGAGCCCGCACCTGCCGATCACGCCCGAGGAGATCGCCGACGCGGCTGTCGGCGCGGCGGAGGCGGGCGCGGCGATCATTCACCTCCACGCGCGCGACCCCGATTCGGGCTATCCGAGCGCGGCGCCTGAGCATTTCGACGCCTTCCTCAAGCCGATCAAGGCGCGCTGCGACGCGGTGCTCAACATCTCGACGGGAGGCAGCTCGGCGATGCCGCTCGATGTGCGGCTTGCGCCGGCGATCGCGGCGCGGCCCGAGATGTGCTCGCTCAACATGGGCTCGATGAACTTCGGCACCTTCCCGCTCGCCGAGAAATATTCGGACTGGAAGCACAATTGGGAGCCCGAGCTGCTCCACGCGACGCGCGATGTGATCTTCAAGAACAGCTTCGCCGACATCGAGCGCATCCTCGACGAAATCGGCGAGGCGGGCGGCGCGCGCTTCGAGTTCGAATGCTACGACATCGGCCATCTCGAGACGCTCGCCTTCTACCATCGGCGCGGGCGGATCGCGGGGCCGATCTTCCTCCAGTTCGTGCTCGGCGTGCTCGGCGGGGCGGGAGCGACGGTGGAGAATCTGGTGCATCTCAAGGGCTGCGCCGACCGACTGCTTGGCGACGCCTACAGCTTCTCGGTGCTCGGCGCGGGCGCGCGCCAGCTGCCCATCGCGACCGCCGGCGCGATCCTCGGTGGGCACGTCCGCGTCGGGCTCGAGGACAGTCTGGTGATGCCGGCGGGCGGGCTCGCGCGGAGCAACGCAGAGCAGGTCACGGCGATCCGCGGGATCATCGAGGCGCTCGGGATGGAGGCCGCGACGCCCGCCGAGGCGCGCGACATGCTCGCGCTCAAGGGTGTCGGCGAGGTGGCGTTCTGAGCGTCTCGATCCGCGCGGCGCGGCGCGAGGACGCGGCGGCGATCAAGGCGCTGCTCGACGCGCTCGCCGCGAGTCTCGGGAAGCCCGGCGCGATCGCCGGAAGCGCGGCCGACATCGAGCGCTTCGGCTTCGGCGAGACGCCGCGCTTCGAGGCAACGCTCGCTGAGCAAGGTGGCGAGGATGTCGGGCTGCTGCTCGGCTTCCCCGAATTTTCGAGCTGGCGCGGCCGGCCGGGCTTCTACGTCCAGGACCTGTTCGTCGCCGAGGCCGCGCGCGGGCAGGGCGTCGCGCGCGCGTT
>JACMKH010000394.1 GCA_014380205.1 Sphingomonadaceae bacterium | reverse complement strand
TTGCCGGCATGGCGGCGGCCGAGCCGGTGAGGTCGCCGGCGCCCGCGCGCGCGAGCCACCCGTCGGCGTTGACCGTCATCAGGAAAGTCTCGACGATCCGGCGCACGATGTTGGCGACGATGAAGCCGAAGAACAGGATCGCGCCCGCGCCGATGATCCGCGGGACATAGCCGAACACCTCGTTGGTCAGCGTGTTGATCGGCGTGATCACGCCGCCGAGCTGGAGCGGCTGGAGCGCGACGACGATGCCGACGAGCATCACGATCCAATAGGCGAGCGTGCCGATCTGGCTGCCGACGGTCTCGCCGGGTTGAGCGCTGCTGTGGCGCTGGAGCAGGGGGACGCGGTCGACCAACCGCGCGATCGCCCATTTGACCGCCTTGGCGATGAAATGGGTGACGAGCAGGATGAGCAGCGCCGCGCCGATGTTGAGCGTCCACTGCCAGACGACACCCCAGTCGATCTCGCGATTCATGTCGAATTCCATGGCGTTTCCCCTTTTTCGGCCGCGATCGGATTCGTCTTGCCGAGTCGCGTCGTTAGGCCAATCGCCGACCGCCGCCAATCATTTGCGGCGCTCGGCGCGCAATTTTTCCCAGTGGGCGATCCGCTCCTGGATTTTGGCCTCGAAACCGCGCGGCGAGGGTGCGTAATAGGTCTGGGCGGTCATCTCTTCGGGCCAGTAGTCGTCGCCCGAAAAGGCCTCGTCGGCGTCGTGGTCATAGGCATAGCCCTTGCCGTAGCCGATTTCCTTCATGAGCCGCGTCGGCGCGTTGAGGATGTTCTTGGGCGGCATCAGCGAGCCGGTCTCGCGCGCCGAGGACCAGGCGGCCTTTTGCGCGGCGTAGGCGGCGTTCGATTTGGGCGCGGTCGCGCAATAGAGGCACGCCTGGACGATCGCGAGCTCGCCCTCGGGGCTGCCGAGGAAGTCGTACGTCTCCTTGGCGGCGAGGCACTGGATGAGCGCCTGCGGATCGGCGAGGCCGATGTCCTCCGAGGCGAAGCGGACGATGCGGCGGATCACATAGAGCGGCTGCTCGCCCGCGACGAGCATCCGCGCGAGATAATAGAGCGCGGCCTGCGGGTCCGACCCGCGCAGCGCCTTGTGGAGTGCCGAGATGAGATTGTAATGGCCCTCGCGGTCCTTGTCGTAGACCGCGACGCGGCGGTGGAGGAGGGCGGAGAGCGCGGCAGGGTCGAGCGGCTGGGGGAGCGCGACCGAGAACAAGGTCTCCGCCTGGTTCAAGAGGAAGCGGCCGTCGCCATCGGCGCTCGCGATGAGCGCGTCGCGCGCGTCCTCGGTGAGCGGGAGCGGGCGTCCTTCGATTTCCTCGGCGCGCTCGAGCAGCGTTTCGAGCGCGCGGCTGTCGAGCCGGTGCAGGATCAGCACCTGCGCGCGACTCAGCAGCGCGGCGTTGAGCTCAAAGCTCGGGTTTTCCGTGGTCGCGCCGACCAACGTCACCGTCCCGTCCTCGACATAGGGGAGGAAGCCGTCCTGCTGCGCGCGATTGAAGCGGTGAATCTCGTCGACGAAGAGCAAGGTGCGCTGGCCGGCCTGCGCGAATGCACGCGCCTCGGCGAAGATTTTCTTGAGATCGGCGACGCCTGAGAACACCGCCGAGATCGCCGCGAAGCGCAGGCCGACCGCGTCGGCGAGCAGCCGCGCGATCGTCGTCTTGCCCGTCCCCGGCGGCCCCCACAGGATCATCGAGGCGAGCTTGCCTGCCGCGACCATCCGCCCGATCGCCCCCTCGGGCCCGGTCAGATGCTCCTGCCCAACGACATCCTCGAGCGCGCGCGGGCGCAGCCGATCGGCGAGCGGTGCGGCTTCGTGCAGCTGGGCCTCGGAGGCTTCGGGGGCGAAGAGATCGGCCATGGTCAGCGAATCAGGCGGATGTCGACGCCGATGTCGAGCTCGGCCCATGGCCGATCGGCAGTGAGCACCGGCCGGCCGGTGATCATCGCCAACGCAAGACAGGCGCGATCCCCGAGCGACAGGCCGAGGTGAGCCGTGGTTGATCGCAACATACCCGCCAACTCACACTGCGCGCGATCGAAAGCGATCAGCCCGATGCGCAGCGCCTCGAGGGTTTTGGTCGCCTCTTTGGGGGACGGGCCTCGATCGATCAATCGCGCGAGCACCTCGCTATGATTGACCGTGCTCATCGTCGACTCCGACAGGTGTGAAACCACGCGATCTTCGCCCGGCTCATTCCATAAAAGCGCGAGCACGGCGGAGGAATCGAGAATGATCATTCGTCCTGCACGGAGCCGCTACCCCGCGCGACTTCGTGAGCCTCTTCGGCTCGCCGAGCGGCGATAAATTCGTCGACCTCGCTTACGCCGGGCCGCTTGTATTTTTTCAGGCTCTCCTGGACCTCGCGGATCACCTGGCGGAAGGATTTGAGCACGACCCGGTCTCCTTCCCGCTCGAACACCAGGCGGTCGCCGACCTCGAGCTCCATCTCGCGACGCAGCTTGGCCGGGATCACGATTTTGCCACCCGCGATCACCTTGGCTTCATAGGTCATAACATGCTCCTTGGGTCCCACGCGTACAATAGGACCCAACAAGGCTATGGGCAACCCCGGTGATGCTCCACACGAGAAAATGCGCGCTTGACGTGGCGAAGATATATCTTAGAGGAGTCACGATACAAAGGAGACCGACATGCGAACGAGACATTGGAATGGATGCGAGAGCGGGAGAAGACGATTCCCCGAAGCCCTTTTCGCCATGGCTGCGAGCGGCTTCGGGCGTTCGTTTGGACGCGGCGATTGGAGCGCAGAATGGGGTGGACGCGGGCGCAACGGACACAGCCGGCGGCGGATGTTTGACACGGGCGAGCTCAGGCTCGTGCTCCTCAAGCTGATCGCCGACGAGCCGCGCCACGGCTACGACCTGATCCGCGCGGTCGAGGAGCTGACCGGCGGCGGCTATGCGCCGAGCCCCGGCGTCGTTTATCCAACCCTCAACGAGCTCCAGGACACCGGTCACATCGAGGAGGTCGACGCCGAGGGCAAGCGCCGCGCGTTCGGGATTACCGAGACGGGCAAGGCCGAGCTCGCCGAAAAGGCCGAGGAGATCGACGCGATCATCGAGCGGCTCTCGGGGATCGGCGAGCGCGAGCGCAAGGCCGGCGGCGCGCCGGTGTGGCGCGCGATGGGCAATCTCGCGGTGGTGATGCGTAACCGGCTGCTGCGCGACGGCGTCGACGACGCGACCCTGCACGAGGTCGCCGAGATCATCGACGAAGCCGCGCGGCGGATCGAGCGGCTGTGAGCGGGGCCTTCTCCAGCGTCGCGCGCGTGCCGACGACGAGCGGCGGGCGCTACCTCCAGCAGCTCTGCAAGCATTGGGCGCACAATCTCGCGGTCGAGTTCACCCCCGAGCGCGGCACGGTGACCTTCCCGCGCGATGCGCGCGGCGCGGACTGGCCGGGCGAGGGCGTGGTGACGATGGTCGCCGCGCCCGACGCGCTTGAATGCCGGATCGACGCGAGCGCCGGGGGCCAGCTCGAAGGCCTCAAGGGCGCG
>JACMKH010000393.1 GCA_014380205.1 Sphingomonadaceae bacterium | reverse complement strand
TGGCGCGGGCGCGCTTCCCGTCGTCGTCGCGGACGCGCGCTATCGGCTGCCCGATGGCTCCGAGGGCCGCACGGCGGCGTCGTTCGCCGTGGGCGTGCCGCATGGCGAGCACCTAGACGGCTTCGCGCCCGGCGCGGCCGAGATGCGCGAGGACATCGAGGCGCGCCTCGACCAGGTGCTCGAACGCGTCTGACGCCAACCGGCCCAACAAAAGGGGCGGTTCGTTCGCGGGCCGCCCCTTTTTGTGCTTGCGCTTCGAGGTGGGAACAGCGCCGGGGATTGCCGCGGCTTGACAAGACGGTGCCCCCCGGGTTGCATCGCACGTCGGGCAAAAGGAGATCCGATGTTCGGTCGGATGTGGCGAGCGATCGCGTTAGTCATCGCGGCGTGGGCGATCGCCGGCGTGGGTGCGACGCCCGGCCTCGCGCAGCGTCCGCCACGCATCGTCGCGATCGGCGATCTGCATGGCGACTATGCCGCCTATCGCGCGATCGTCCGCGCGGCGGGGCTGATCGATGACAGCGATCGCTGGACCGGCGGGGAGGCGGTGCTTGTCCAGACCGGTGATGTTCCCGATCGCGGCGCCGACACGCTGAGCATCATCCGTCATCTGATGCGGCTTCAGCGCGAGGCGCTGCAGGTGGGCGGACAGGTGGTGGCCCTCGTCGGCAACCATGAGATGATGAACGTCACGGGCGATTTGCGCTACGTCCATCCCGACGAATTCGCGGCCTTCGCCGACGGGAGTTCGGTGAGGCGCCGCCGCCGGGCGTATCAGGCCAATCATGCCGCGATCGAGCAATCCTATCGCGCGCGCGGCCGCGCGATGTCCGGGCACGCAATTCATCGCGCGTGGCTCGAGGATACGCCGTTGGGCAAGGTCGAGCACCGAGCCGCATGGGCGCCCGAGGGCGAGATAGGCCGCTGGGTCGTCTCCAATCCGGCCGTGGCGCTGATCGACGGGACGCTGTTCGCGCATGGCGGGATCAGCGCGGCCTATGCGGCGATGCCGATCGACGAGATCAACCGCCGCGTCGCCGCCGAGATCGCCGCGCGAAGCGACGCGCCCGACGCGATCATCCACGATTCGGCGGGACCGCTCTGGTACCGCGGCCTGGTGAACCGCGAATCCGGGGAGGGCGACCGAGCGCCGCCGCAAATGTCGGTGGAGGAGGAGCTCGACGCCGTTCTTCGCGCGCATGGGGCGCGGCGTATCGTGGTGGGCCACACGCCCGTGCCCGAGGGCATCGCCATCCGACACGATGGGCGGCTGATCGCCATCGATACGGGAATTTCCGCGCATTATGGCGGTGCGCGGAGCTATCTCGAGATCATCGGCGACCGCGTGGTCGCGCATGTCGTGAGCGGGGAGGACGGCCAATGACGCGAATAGCGGTAAAGATCGTAGCGCTTGTGCTGGCGGCGACGGCGTTCGCGGCGCCGGTCGCCGCCCAGGCGCCGACGGCGCTGTTCGCGAGCGACGACGTCATCCAGCTCACCGTGCGCGGACCGATCGGCGCGGTCGCCCGCGGCGGCGAGCGGTCGACCGCCGTGCATCCGGCGACGCTGACGCTCGAGGGCGCGGCGCCCGAGACGCATGCGATCGCGCTTTCGCCGCGCGGCATCACGCGTCGCCGGCGCGACATCTGCACCTTCCCTCCTCTGCGTATCGAGTTCACCCAGCCGCCACCCGCCGCCTCGCTGTTCGCCGGCCAACGCCGGCTCAAGCTGGTCACCCACTGCCGCCCGACCGATTCGTTCCAGCAGCATGTGCTGCTCGAGTTCGCGGCCTACCGGCTGCTTAACGCGCTGACGCCGCTCAGTCTGCGCGTCCGGCTCGCGCGGATCGACTATGTCGAGGAGGGAGCGACGCGGCCGACAGCGTCGCGGCTCGGCTTCCTGATCGAGGATATCGACGACGCCGCGAGCCGCAACGGCCTCGTCGAGCTCGAGGGCGGCGACTTTCCCTATGCGCGGCTCAGTCCGCGCGACGCGGCGCGGTTCGCGGTGTTCGAATATATGATCGGCAATCTCGACTGGGCGATGCAGGCGGGCCCCGCGGGCGACGATTGCTGCCACAATTCGAAGCCGCTCGCCGCCGCGCCGGACGTGACGAGCGGGCTCATCCCGATTCCCTACGACTTCGATCATTCGGGGCTGGTCGACGCGCCCTATGCGACGCCGCCCGCGCAGCTCACGGTGTCGAGCATCCGCACGCGGGTCTATCGCGGCTTCTGCATGCACAACGAAGAGGCGCGCGCGGTCGCCGCGGAATTCCTCGCCGCGCGGCCGCGGATCGAGACCGCGCTCGGCGCGGTTCCCGAGCTCAGCGACCGCCATCGCACGCGGGCGCTCGCCTATCTCGCGGGCTTCTTCGAGAGTGTCGCGACGCCAGCCGACGTCGATCGCAACCTATTGCGCAGCTGCGTCCGGTAGCGGGAAGGGATAGGCCGCGATCCGCGCGGGCCTGCCGCGCTCACCTTCGTCGGCGATCAACAGCCAGTTCCCGATCACGGTGACGCCCTCGGCCTGGGGATGGCGGGCGGGGGCGAGCCTGTGCGTGGCGAGGACGGCGCCCTGCTCGTCGAGCACGATCATCCGCCTCGCGCGCGCCGATATGACGAGGATTCGCCGATCCGCCGGGACCCACTCGATCCCCGAGGGCGCGAAGTCGTCGCTCTGCGCACCCAGCGCCTCGTCGAGATCGATGTCGAGCCACGGCCGCTCGATGCGCGCGCGCGCGGCGATGCTCCATTGGTAGATGACGAGCCGTCCCTGCCGCTCACCGCGCGGCAATGTCTTGCACACGATGAGCAGGTTGCCGGGTTCGGGCGCCAACGACAGCCCCTCGATCTCGCACGCGGCGCCGACGCCCGTGTCATATTCCTCGAACGGCTGGCGCGCGCCGTTTTCACCCGGCTCGGCGACGAGTAGCCGGCCCGTGCTGGCGATTAGGTAGATATGGTCCCCACCGGCCGCGATGCCTTCGAAATCATCGGCTTCGGCGGGATCGCCGAGCGCGAACGAGCGCAGCACGCGTCCGTCCGCCAATTCGATCTCGTGGATGACGGCGCGCTCGTCGTTGTGCGCGAAGACGCTCGTCGGCGAGGCCATCGCGAGTCCCGAGACTTCGAGCAGCTCGACCGGAAGCTCGATCGCGCGCCGGTCGGCGGCCGGATCGCCGGATCGCGCGCACGCGGCGAGCAGCAGCAGGCCGAGCGCGGTTCGGATCACTCGTCCGCCTCCGGTTCGGCTTTCCGCGGTCTCGCGCGCTCCTCCTTCGCCGGCTTGGGCCCTGGCCGGCGCAGATAGCGGCGCGTGCCCTCGCGCGCGCCGTAGTCGGTAATCCAGAGCACGAGGAAGCCGTAGTTGAACGCAATCGTCACGACGAAGGCGAGTTCGACCGCGCCGATCCCCGCCGAGAGCCCCGTGCCGATCGCGAGCAGGATGAACAGCGCGTCGCCGGGGCTCTTGAGCGCGTTGCGGAACTGGACGCCCGCGGCGATCCCGGCGAGCGAGAAGGCGAGCGCGAGCGAGTTCTGGACGACGATGACGATTGCCGTGACAATCATCGGCAGCAGGATGATCGTCTCGACGATCGACTGCATATACTCGTCGCGCGCGCGGATCGCGATATAGGTCCAGCTCACCGGCAGCGCCGCGAGCAGCGCCGCGCCGACCGCGATGATCAGCCAGACGAGGCTGCCAAGCGTGCCGGTGCGCGATCCGCCGATCTCGACGCCTTCGAACGGTCCGCGCGGGGGCTGCGCGATCAGCTCCTCGACTCCGCCGATCGGGAGATAATTCCTGATATCCGGATTGAGCAGGAACGCCGCGAGCAGCACGACGGTGACGCCGAGATAGTAGAAGGTCAGCGAATAGAACAGCCTCGGCAGCGGCATGCCGTCCCCCCGAGCGCGTGATGCGCGGTCTCTCCCTAGAGGTTCGGCGCTCGCGCGCAAAGGGCGAGAAGCGATCCGCAGGTGCGGCGATCGACAGTCATGCAGACAGATTTCCGGTATCTGTCTGTATGCCGATGTTGGCCGTTGTGGGACCCGCCGTTAGGCGTCTTCCTCCCAGGCATGCGCTTGCAGATGGCCGAGATCGGTGTGCCCGAGCGTCGCGATGCTGGTCGCCTCGAGGATGACGAGCGGGGCGAAGCCGTTGAGGCGGGCTTCCTCCCAGCGGTCGGCGCAGAGGCACCAGCGGTCGCCCTCGCGAAGGCCCGCGAAGCCGTATTCGGGGCGCGGGGTCGAAAGGTCGTTGCCCGCGGCGCGGCTGAAGGCGAGAAACTCGTCGGTCATCACCACGCAGACGGTGTGGGCGCCCGCATCGCCGTCATGCGTCTCGCAGCAGCCGTTGCGCGTCCAGCCGGTGACGGGATCTGCCGAGCACAGCGCGAGCGGGCCGCCGACGACGTTGATCTGGTCGCTCATCGGCCTTCCTCCTCGATCCATTGGCCATAGGCGGGCCAGGCATGCGCGATCGGCCAGGCGACGATCGCCGGCACCTCGTAGCTGTGGAGCTCGGCGATCGCGGCGATCAGCGCCTCGACCTGGTCGGCACGCGTCTTGAACAGCGCGGGAATCTCTTCGGCGGTCTCGATCGCGCCTTGCCAGCGATAGATCGAGCGGCAGGGAGCGAGGATGTTGGCGCAGGCGGCGAGACGGCGCTCGATCATCGCGCGCGCGATCCGTTCGGCCTCTGCGGCGTCGGCGAAGACCGCGTAGACGGTGACGATCTCGCTCATGCCGCGCTCCCGGCGCGGTGCGCGGCCCAGGTCAGCGTCGCGACGATCAGCGCGGCGACCGCCTGGTGGAGCGCGGCGAGCCCGATCGCCACGCCCGAGACGAGCGTCGCGATGCCGAGCCCGATCTGTAGCGTGACGAGGCCACCGAGATGGTGGGTGAAGCGCTGGCCGGTCCCAGCGACCGCGTCGGCGCGCAGCCCGAACCAGACGAGGACGCCGGCCGCGGCGAACGCCCACCAGCGGTGGAGGAACTGCCAGAATACGCGCGCATCCTCGCCGATCTCGCCGGGCATCAGGCCGCTCCCCATCAACGGCCATTGGCCGTAGATGCGCCCCGCGTCGAGCCCCGCGACGAAGGCGCCGAGCACGAGCTGGATCGCGAGCGCGATGCCCGCGGCGATCGCGACGCCTGTGAGCCGCGCAGGGCGCGCGACCGGGTCGCGGGCTAGCGCGAAGAGGTCGAGCGCGGTCCAGACGAGACCGGCGAGGATCAGGCAGGCGAGGCTGAGATGGACCGCGAGGCGGACGTGGCTGACATCGGGGCGATCGACCAGCCCCGAGGCGACCATCCACCAGCCCACCGCGCCCTGGAGGCCGCCGAGCGCGAGCAGCGCCGCGAGTCGCCAGCCATAGCCCGCCGGAATCCACCGCTTCAACGCAAACACCGCGAAGGGGATCGCGAAGGCGAGGCCGATCAGCCGGCCGATCAATCTGTGGAGATACTCCCAGAAGAAGATGCGTTGGAAATCGGCGAGCGACATTCCGTGGGTGAGCAGGCGGTATTCGGGGGTTGCTTGGTATGCCGCGAACTCGGCCTGCCACTCGGCGGCGCTCAACGGCGGAATCGCGCCGGAAACGGGGGCCCAGCGCGTGATCGAGAGCCCCGATTCGGTGAGCCGCGTGATCCCGCCGACCACCACCATGAGGATCACCAGCGCGGCGACCGCGACCAGCCACCAGGCGAGCGCGCGCGGCCGTCCGCGGCGTGGGGCGCTTCCGGATTCCATCGCCGCGCCCTTAGGGCGGGGTGTTGCAGAAAGCCAACACTCGCGCGCCCGCGTTCCGGGTGATGTTGTAACTTCACGGATATGTTGTATCTTTGCAATATTGGGTCGTCATAGGCGACTCGGCGAAAGGATCAGGCGCGCACGATGGTATGGATCGCGGTTCGCGACGGGCGGCTCGACCGCTGGGCGATCATGCTGTCGTGGCTGTGCGTCGTCCATTGTCTGTCGGGCGCGATCATCCTCACCTTGCTCGCCTCGGCGGGCGGGATGCTCGTCGATCCGATCGTCCACGAGGTAGGGCTCGGCATGGCGATCGCCCTCGGCATCATCGCGATTGGCCGCGGCGTCTATGAGCATGGCTATCTGATGCCCGCGGCGATCGGCTCGCTCGGCGTGGGCACGATGGCGGGCGCGTTGACCCTGCCGCACGGCGAGATGGAGACGATCTACACGATCCTCGGCGTCGCGATCCTCGCGCTGGGGCACGATCTCAACCGGCGGGCGCGGAGCTAAATCCCCCTCTCCATTGCGCTGGTTCACCCCGGCGCATACATTCCCTTCCATGCCCGCCAAGCACGACCACCACCACGTCACCCACCACGGCGCTGGCCTCGTCGCGGCCGCGCAGACTGCGCTCGAAGCCTCGGGCGAGCAGTGGACCAGGATGCGCGCCGCCGTGTTCGAGGCGCTGGCTGGGTTCGATCGCCCCGCCTCGGCCTATGACATCGCCGAGGCGGTCTCCAACGCCGAAGGGCGACGCGTCGCCGCCAACAGCGTCTATCGCATCCTCGATCTGTTCACCGCCTCGAACGTCGCGCGCCGCGTCGAGAGCGCCAACGCCTATATCGCCAACCGCCACCCCGATTGCCTCCACGACTGCATCTTCCTGGTCTGCGACAATTGCGGCCAGACCACGCATATCGACGACGACACGGTGACCCAGGCGGTCCGCTCGGCGGCGACGGCGAAAGGCTTCAGCCCCGAACGCCCGGTGATCGAGGTGCGCGGCCTGTGCGGGGATTGCGCTTGAGCAACGCCAAGTTCCGCACCGCGCTGCTGATCGACGGGGGCGCGCTGCGCGTCCATGCGCGGATCACCGAAAAGCCCTACAGCGGCGATTTCGTCGAGGATTTCGCGTACAAATGCATCGACGAGGCGCGCGAGCATCTGCTCCGCATCCTCTATTATGACGCGCCGCTGTTCGACGGCGACGTGACGCGCCCGATCTCGCGCACCACCCAGACCTTCACCGGAGGCACGGGCTTCCTCGACGATCTGGCGACGCGCGACCGCTTCGCGGTGCGGCGCGGCTCGCTGAGCTTTCGCGGCTGGAAGCCCAACCGCTGGGACTGGGCCGAGGGCGAGGCCCCCGAGGACGAGGATTTCGATCCGATCTTCGAGCAGAAGGGCGTCGATATGCGCATCGGGCTCGACATCGCGAGCTTCGCCGAGCGCCGCACGATCGACCGGCTGCTGCTGATCAGCTCGGACAACGACATGGTTGCCGCGCTCAAATACGCCCGGCGCGCGGGGATCGAGGTCGGCGTCGTCCAACTCCCCGAGCCTTCGTGGCCGCTGTCGCGGCTGCTCCAGGCGCACAGCGATTTCGTCAGGGAGATTGGGTAGAAAGCCCATCTCCTTCAGAGGCGCCGGCTCGTCATGTCGCCCGGCATAGCCTGAACAGGCGCGGGGCGCCGTTCATCCGGCGCTGGATTGGGCGGGGGCTCTCGGAAGGTTGCGAAAGTCGCGATCAGTGCAGGGGGGATGTCCTCTCCACAGCTCGAAAATCTTTATGCCGCGCGAGCGGGTGCGGAGATGGCGTCGGGTCGTGATCTGCGCCATCTTCTGCCTCGCTTGGCGTTCTTTCTACCGTCGGAGCTTTCGCCGATGCAAGCCAGTCTTGCTTGCCCCAGCCCGCCTGCCATGCCTATCTCTCGCGCATGGACATTCTCCCTAATCCGCTCGCGTTGATCGGCGGCACCCCGCTCGTCCGGCTCGCCGGGCCCTCGGCGGACAGCGGGTGCGAGATTCTGGGGAAGTGCGAGTTCATGAACCCGGGCGGGTCGGTCAAGGACCGCGCGGCGCTGTTCATCGTCGAGGACGCCGAGGAGAAAGGGCTGCTCACGCCGGGGGGGACGATCGTCGAGGGGACCGCGGGGAACACCGGGATCGGGCTCGCGCTGGTCGGCAACGCCAAGGGCTATCGGACGATCATCGTCATGCCCGAGACGCAGAGCCGCGAGAAGATGGACACGCTGCGCGCATTGGGCGCCGAGCTCGTGCTCGTCCCCGCCGCGCCCTATGCGAGCCCGTGCCATTTCGTCCACACCTCGCGGCGGATCGCCGAGGAGACGGCGGGCGCGGTATGGGCCAACCAGTTCGACAACACCGCGAACCGGCTCGCGCACATCAAGACCACCGCGAAGGAAATCTGGGAGCAGACCGGCGGCGCGGTCGACGGCTTCACCTGCTCGGTGGGGACGGGGGGAACCCTCGGCGGGGTGGGCATGGGGCTCAAGGAATTTTCGGAAGGCGTGACGATCGCGCTCACTGATCCATTCGGCGCGGCGCTCTACAACCACTATGCGCACGGCGAGTTGCGCGCCGAGGGCTCGTCGGTCGCCGAGGGGATCGGGCAGAGCCGGATCACCGCCAACCTCGAGGGCGCGCCGATCGACACACAGTTTCGCGTCTCGGACGAGGAGGGGCTGGCCTGGGTCGCGCGGCTGCTCGCCGAGGAGGGGCTGTGCCTCGGGCTCTCCTCGGGGATCAACGTCGCGGGGGCGGTCGCGCTCGGCAAGGCGCTCGGACCGGGCAAGACGATCGTGACTATTCTCGCCGACAGCGGTTTGCGCTATCTTTCGACCTTGTTCGACGCGGAGTGGCTCCGCGGGAAAGGACTGACGCCGCCGCCATGGCTCCAGTGAGGCGCATGCGATGATCGAGCCGGGCGCATCGCCCGCCGCCGAGGCGCGGCGTGATCGCCAGAACCGCGTGCGCGTCGGCGTCACCGGGCTCGCCTTCGTCTTCGTGCTCGTCGCGCTCGCCGCCTCGTTCACGGGGAGCGCGAGCGACGAGCCCGAGCTCACCGCCGACACGCGCGCCGAGGGCGTGATCGGCAACGAGGTCGGCTCGGCGGCGGGCGAGGTCTCCGCGCCCCAGGATCCGCTCGCCGAGATCGGGGTCGCGCCGGGCGGCACGCCCGAGGAGGAGACGAATCAGGCCGCGCCCGACGCGGGGGTGGCGCAGAGCCTCGAGGAGCTCGATGCGCGGGACGGGTCGCGATGAAATGTGGAGAACAAAGCACGAATAGATAACCAAATGCGCGATATCCATAAATTGGCATTGATTTCCACAAAATTCACCATTAGCCACTGCTCCCCTTAGAGGGGTCAGGGGTCCCGACTCGCATTTGCTGCGCCTCCGAATCGCGCGTGATTCGGAGAGAGGGATCGCGCGCCCCCGTGAAGGGATGGGCGAAGGGTGGACAGGACGCCGTTCAAGGGCAGCTGGCTCAACGCTATCGACGCCAACGGACGCGTCTCGCTGCCGGCCCAGTTCCGCAAGGTAATCGCCGAGCGCTGCGCGGGGGCGGGGATCGAGAACCCGCACGAGTTCGCGATTCGCAAGCATCCCAGCGACCCCTGCCTCCAGGCGTTCGATCCCGTGTTCGAAGCGGCGTTCGGCGCGCGCGAGGAGCGCAACGCCGAGGACGACGACGCGCTGCTTTTCGCGCGCGGGCGGACGAGCTTCGGCGGGCTGATGCCGGTAGGTTACGATCAGAAGAGCGGCCGCATGGTGATCGGCGCGGTCCAGCGCCGGCTCGGCGGAATCGAGGCGGGCGAGGACGCGCAGCTGCTCTTCGTCGGCGCCAACCAGACCTTCGAGCTCTGGTATCCCGCGACCGCGCGCGAATTCCTCGCCGAGTCGGCGCCCGATATCGTCGCGCAGCTCGAAGCGCTGCTCGAGGAGGGCAGAGAAGGTCGCAAGGGCAAGGGGGCGGTCCGATGACCGCGTACCGTCCCGTCGCGCCCGATTCGCGCCACGCGCCCGTGCTGCGCGACGAGGCGATCGCCGCGCTCGCGATCGCGCGCGGCGAGACGCATGTCGACGGCACCTTCGGCGCGGGCGGCTATGCCCGCGCGATGCTCGCCGAGGGGGCCGAGGTTTTCGCGTTCGACCGCGATCCCGATGCGATCGCCGAGGGCGCGTCGCTCGTCGCCGAAAGCGAAGGGCGGCTCCGCCTCGTCCCCGAGCGCTTCTCGAACATGCGCGACGCGCTCGCCGAGCGCGGCGTGACCTCGGTCGACGGCGTCGCGCTCGATGTCGGCGTCTCGTCGATGCAGCTCGACCGGCCCGAGCGCGGCTTCTCGTTCCAGGCCGACGGGCCGCTCGACATGCGGATGGGGCGCGAGGGGACGAGCGCCGCCGATTTCGTCAACAGCGCCGACGAGAAGCTCATCGCCGACGTGATCTACGCGCTCGGCGAGGAGCCGCGCTCGCGCCGCATCGCGCGAGCGATCGTCGCGGGGCGCCCGATCGAGCGTACCGGCGAACTCGCCGCGATCGTCCGACGTGCGGTTGGCCACCGCCCCGGCGCGCCGAAGGATCCGGCGACGCGCACCTTCCAGGCGATACGCATCTGGATCAACGCCGAGCTCGACGAGCTCGAGGACGGGCTCTCGGTGGCCGAGCAGATATTGAAGCCCGGCGGCCGGCTCGCGGTCGTCACCTTCCACAGCCTCGAGGACCGCATCGTCAAGCGGTTCTTGCGCGAGCGCAGCGGCTCCACCCCCGCGCGCTCGCGCCACCTTCCCGCCGCGGCCGAG
>JACMKH010000392.1 GCA_014380205.1 Sphingomonadaceae bacterium | reverse complement strand
GGGCGCGCGCGACGCCGGCGGATGCGGATCGAAGGTGCGGGCAGGGGCGGCCGCGGCGGCGCGGCGGGCATCAGCGCGGCTAGCGTGGGCGGGAGCGACGCGCGCATCGGCGGCGGCGTGGCAACGCGCGGCGCGAGCAGCGGGGCCTGTCCGGTCCAGTCGCCCTGCATCCAGCGTGGCAGCGTCGTCTCGGCCATCGCCGGGCGCTAGCCGCTCGTCAGGGAAAAGGTAACGCTAATAGATGGTTAATCGGAGACGCGGCGGATCGGCAGGTTGACGTTGCACACGTCGACCGCCCCCGCCGGCCGCACGAACCAGCCCGAACGGTTGGAACGCGCATCAATGTAGCGGCGGAACGCCTCGGTGTCGGTGCGCATCACCTCGAAGCGCGGCCGCTCGGCCTCGGGCAGCTCGCTCGCGAACCGGATCGAGGCGATCGCGATGCGCTCCTCGGGCGTCTCGTAGAAGCCGAGATCGCCCGTCCCGCGCGGCAGGCTCGACAGCGCGGGCATCCCCTCGACGACGCGCCCGACGAGCGCGATGTTGCGGTCGAGATGGCGCGGCGCATGGCCGATCACAGTGTAGAGCTCGGCCCCCGTCCCCGGATCGGGATTGTCGCCGCGCCCGACGCCGACCATGCCGTAGCAATGGACGAGGCTCCCTTCGCCCAGCCCCCCCGAAGCGTCGCGGTCAAACCCGGCCGGCCAACCCCGCAACCAGCCCGACGTCGCCGTGTAATGACCCTGCTGAACCTCCGAGAATTCGGCGGGCGCGAAGCCGCCGGCCGCGAACGCATATTCCGCCGCCGGCGTCGCCACGACATCGGCCGGCAGCGGCTTCGCCTCGCTCGCGTCGCCCCATTGAACGACATAATTGTCCTGCACGCGGTTGATGCTCGTCCCGTCCCACCAGTTCGCGCGCGCGAGACGGCGGATGTTCTCGACATGCTCGGGTGCGAAATCGGGCGCGAGCTCGATCATCACGATCGCGCCGCTACCGAGCGTCATCACGAGCAGGTTTTCGGGGGCGATCGGCCGCCAGTCGGCGAGCCTTGAGGCCGCGACGATCTCGTGCGGTTGCGCGGGCGCGACGGGTGGCGTCTCGGGCGCTTGAGCGGCGATGAGCGCGAAGGCGCCGACGGGAAGGGCGAGGAGGCGTTTCATCGCGCGATCATGCCACGATCGGCGCGATCCGCAAGGGCCCGCCCGCCTTGCGCCGCGCTCTCTCCGCTTCTAACTGCGGGCGTCTGTCCCCCCGGGCATGCGGAGCGGTGGCCGAGTGGTCGAAGGCGCTCGCCTGGAAAGTGAGTATGCGGCAAAACCGCATCGAGGGTTCGAATCCCTCCCGCTCCGCCGCACAGTCTTAAGATATTGAGGTAAATGGAGAAACCGCACTAATGGGGCGCGTCTCTGCGCCTTTCCGAGCTCATGTCGGGACTGAGATAGACGGCAGGACTGGATTCTCAGCGAGACTTCGACGGCTGAATTTTGCCGCAAGTGCGACGGCGAGACCCGTTTCACTGAGGTCGAACTGATAGAGTCGGAATCAGTCTGATCAGATTCAAAGTATCACTTTGATTCGGTAGTCTCCCCTGCCCCTCCCCTTCCGATCCCGCTCATACCGTTTCCCGACCGGAAAGCTGGCAGGCCCGTCAAAAACCCGCGCACCAGCGCCACCGTCGCCTCGGGGTTTTCCTCCATGATCCAGTGCCCCGAATCGGGCACCACGCCCTCGGTCACGTCGCGCGCGGCGAAGCGCATCACGGTCGCCATCATCGGGCCGAACGAATATTCGCCGCCCAGCGCGAGCACCGGCATCTCGAGCAGCCCCTCGGCGACGAACGCCTGGTTGTCGATCGCATCCTGATCGAACGCCGCGAACTGCGCGAAGCCTGCGCGCATCGCTCCCGGCCGCGCGTAGAGCGCCGCGTAATGCGCGCGCGACGCCTCGTCGAAGCGCGCCGGATCGTGCGAGAATTCGTTCCAGAAGCGATCGAGATAGATCCGCTCGCGCCCCGCGACGAGCCGCTCCATGTCGGGCCCGCCAAAACAGAAATGCCAGAGCAGCGGGTTCCGCAGCACCTCCTCCCACGGTCCCACGCCGGGCAGCGGCGCATCGATCAGCACGAAGCGGGTGACGCGAGCGCGATGCTGCGCGGCGAAGGCATAGCCGACCATGTTGCCGATATCGTGCGCGACCACCGCCGTCCGCTCGACGCCGAGCGCATCGAGCAGACCCGCGATGTCCTGCCCCTGGGTCTTCTTGTCATAGCCGCCCTCGGGGCGCGCCGACAGCCCCATGCCGCGCAGGTCTGGCACGATCACACGATGATCGCGCGCGAGGTCCGCCGCCATCGGCGCCCACATGTCCCCGGTCTCGCCATAGCCGTGGAGCAGCACCACCGCCGGCCCGCTGCCCCCGCTGCGGACGTGGAGCGTCGTGCCGTTGGTCGCGATCTCCCGCGTGGTGAAGCCCTCGGGAAACGGCTGCACCTGCGCCCGCGCCTGCCCGGCGAGCGGGAGCAGCAAGGCGGCGAGCAGAGCGATGATAATTCGAATCATGGCTTTTCCCCATGCCGCCGCGCGATCCTATGCGCCTGTCGGGCCGGAGGCGAAACGAATTTCGGCAGGCCACGGCCCGCCACACCTAACCGAATCTTCATGCCCCGCGCGCTATCGCCGCCGCCATGTCGGGCGTGAGGACATTCGGCAAGCTGGGCAATCGGGCGATGGCGCGGATGGCCGCGGCGATCGATGGCGGGCTGGTGCTGACCGGGCGTTCGGCGCGATGCCGCGTCGAGAACGTCTCGCGTGCGGGATGCCGCCTGCGCCTCGACGAGCCGCCCCTTCTCGGCGCGACCGTGCTCGTCCGCATTGAGCGGGCCGAGGCGCTGGGAACCGCCGTCTGGGTGAGGAACGGGCGATGCGGCGTGACCTTCGCCAGGCCGCTGGAACCGCGCGAGCTGGAGCGGCTGCGCTGGATCGTCGAACATCCGGGCGAGCATGAGAAGAATATCATGGCATCCGCCACCGCCATCTGGCGCTGACCGCAATTCCGCAATTCCAGGCGATTCGGGGCGCCCCGCCGTAGGATCGGGTCAGCCTGGCGAAAGGCGCCTCATGCTATGCGGTCGTCCCGAAACCGCGCCGGATGATAATATGGCCGTCCGTCCCATTCTCGCTCGCCGGCGTCCAAACGCGCTCGACGGAGGCGAACCGATCCAGCACCGTCGCGTCGCGCACCCGCCACGCCGGCTCCGAAATCCCGCCCACGTGTCAACCTTATGTGAACTTCCGCCGCGCAGAACGCAGGAAACCCGCCAGACAGGCCGTCTGCTTTGTCTGTTTCCGCCGGTCTCTGCTGGGCAATCGCGCTTCGCGCCTCCTCCTCGCCTCGGCCGGGTCAAAGTTCACACCCCGAAAAACGCGCCACGCGATGAACTTCATGAACTTTGGCCCTGCCAAGGCGCGCCGGCGAGGTTGAAAGGGATGCCGGCGGATCGCAACTTGCTCAACTTGGGACCGCGCGGCCGACGGTCCGGCTCAGCACCACGCCCGCCGCCCGCTCCCATAGGGCCGCGCCAGTCCTTCGGCGATCAGCGTGTCTCCCACCGATCGCCCGCCGATATGCACCGTCCTGAGCAGCCGGCCATAGTGGTCGCGGTCGTCCTCGCCCGGCGCGCTCGCCAGCTCGACTGGCCCAGCGCTGAGCAACTCGCCCAACCGTTCTTTCGCGGCGAGCCCCAGCCGCTCCTCCTCGGCGCAGCGCGGCGGCGAGAGCTCGGGCGTGTCGATGTCGAGGATGCGCACCTTCGCTCCGCCGATCCAGAAGGTGTCGCCATCGACCACGCAGTTGATCCGCACGGACCCCACACACGCGGGGAAATCCGTCGGCGCGGGCTCGTCGTTCTCGCGCGGGTCGGCCGTGTACCAGCCAATCCCTAACCACACCGCCGCGAAGGCGAGCACCGAGAGCAGGATGACTGAGAGAAAGAAGGAGGACGGATATGACGGCCCGCTGCCGGGCCAGGAGACCAGCCGCAGGCGCGACGGGCGGCGCACGCGCGCCAGTATGTCGCGCTCGAGATGGGCGCCGTGCCACGTCCGCCGCTTCGCCGGATCGCGTCTGCTCCTCTTCGCCATCGCGCGCCTCGCTGCCGTCGCGGGCGAGAATGGCGGATTAAAGCCAAGATGCGGTTAACTGCCGGAGCGCGGGCGCGGCGCGGTTCGGCCGTGCTCAGCCGCCCGGCAGCGCCGGCCGGCCCGTCACCTTCTCGATCAGGCCGAGCCATTTGGGCAGGCAGTCCTTGATCGTGTAGCCGTCGAGCACGGTTTTCCGCGCGGCCTGGCGGAGGCCCTCGAAGCGGATCGGGTAGCGGATCGCCTCGTCGACCTGGCGCGCGATCGCCTTGGGGTCGAAGAAATCGACGAGCAGGCCGTTTCGCCCATGCTGGATGACCTCCTGCACGGGCGGGGTCGCGCTCGCGACGAGCAGCCCCTCGCACGCCATCGTCTCGAGGCAGCTCCAGCTCAGCACGAAGGGATAGGTAAGGTAGATGTGTGCCGCGGAGATGCGCAGCACGCTCAGATAGTCGCTGTAGGGCAGCTTGCCGACGAAATGGACGCGGGCGTGGTCGTATTCGACCTCGGCGTCCATCTTGGCGCGCCAGGTCTTGTGCTCCTCGTCCTTGGGCTGCGAGCCGTAGCTGACCTCCTCGTCGCCGCCGACGACGATGATCTCGGCCTTGGGCTGGAGCCGCAGCATCTCGGGCAGCGCGCGGACGAAGCTGCGATAGCCGCGATAAGGCTCGAGATTGCGCGCGACATAGGTGATCACCGTGTCGTCGCGTGTGAGCGTCCGCCCGTCGGGGAGCGTGAAGCTGGCTGCGGGATCGGGCCTGACCGTGTCGGTGTCGATCCCGTCGAAGATCACCTCGATCTTGTCGTGGAACACCGCGGGGTGGGTGCTTTTCTGCCACTCGGTCGGCGCAACCCCCGCGTCGCACGCCTCGACGCTCGACAGCAGGTGGCACGCGCGAATCCGCGAGCGGCACACAGCGTCGAGATCGGCCGGGTCTTCGGGATCGAAATCGACGTCGAGCCCGCGCCCGCGATAGTAGAATTCGCAGAAGCTGATGATCGGGGTTTCGGGAAAAATATCCTTGCAGAACAGCGACTCGCCCCAGCCCGGATGCGCGATGATCAGATCGGGCGCAAGGCCCTTCTTCTTGAGCTCGATCATCGCGCGCGCGGTCTGCTGGCCATAGCGCACCGCGTTCTCGAGCCGGCGAAGATACTGGTGCGTCTCGGGGCTCGCGTCGCGCGGCGGCTTGTATGTCGCCTTGACGACGCCCGGCAACTGGATATCAGGCCGCTTGGTCAGGAAGACGACCTTGTTCGCCTGGTCGCGCGCGAGCAGCGGCGCGAAATGCTTGAACTGCCCCGGCATGTTCTGATGAATGAAGAGGATGTTCATGCACGCCCGCCCGAATCCGTTTGACGGCAGGTCTCTAGCCAGCCGCGCCGCGCACGCCAAATCATGAACCGCAAGGGGATCATCCTGGCGGGGGGCTCGGGCACGCGGCTGTATCCGCTGACGCTGCCCGTCTCGAAGCAGCTGATGCCGGTCTACGACAAGCCGATGATCTATTATCCGCTGTCGACCCTGATGCTCGCGGGGATCCGCGAGCTGCTGATCATCACGACGCCCGAGGACCAGGCGGGATTCCGCAAGCTGCTCGGCGACGGCGCGGCTTGGGGTTGCTCGCTGAGCTACGCGGTCCAGCCCCGACCCGAAGGCCTCGCGCAAGCGATGATCATCGCCGAGGATTTCCTCGCAGGAGGGCCTTCCGCGCTGATCCTCGGCGACAACATCTTCTACGGCCACGGACTGGGCGAGCTTCTCGCCGCCCCCGCCGCACGCGACGCGGGCGCGACGGTGTTCGGCTATCAGGTCAAGGACGCGCGCGCCTATGGCGTGGTCGAGTTCGACGAGGCGGGGCGCGCGGTCAGCCTCGAGGAGAAGCCCGCCGAGCCCAAATCGAACTATGCCGTCACCGGCCTTTATTTTTACGATGGCGAGGCGCCGGCGATGGCGCGCGCGCTCAAGCCGTCGCCGCGCGGCGAGCTTGAGATCACCGATCTCAATCGCGTCTATCTCGACAGGGGCGCGCTCTCGGTCGAGCTCATGGGGCGCGGCTTCGCCTGGCTCGACACGGGCACGCATCGCTCGCTGCTCGAAGCCGCGACCTTCGTCGAGATCCTCGAGAACCGCCAAGGCGTCAAAATCTGCTGCCCCGAGGAGATCGCGTGGCGCGCGGGCTGGATCGACGACGCGGGGCTCTGCGCGGCCGCCGAGCCCCTGAGGAAGAGCGGCTATGGCGAGTATCTGCTCGGGCTGGTCGCGGACGGCCGCTCATGAAGGTCACCGAAACCAAATTGCCCAGTGTGGTGATCATCGAGCCGCAGCGCTTCGGCGACGAGCGGGGCTTCTTCCTCGAAAGCTGGAACGCGCGCACCTTCGACGAGCACGGCCTCAGCCACGATTTCGTCCAGGACAATCACAGCCGCTCGGCTAAAGGCGTGCTGCGCGGGCTCCATTTCCAGAAGCAAAATCCGCAGGGCAAGCTCGTGCGCGTGACGCGCGGGCGCGCGTTCGACGTCGCAATCGATATCCGCCCCGATTCGCAGCACTACCGCGAATGGGTCGGGATCGAGCTCAGCGAGGCAAGCCCAGCGATGTTCTACATCCCGGAGGGCTTCGCGCACGGCTTCCTCAGCCTCGAGGACGGCACCGACTTCCTCTACAAATGCACCACCTTCTACGATCCGGCCGACGAAGGTTGCATCGTCTGGAACGACCCCGAGATCGGCATCGACTGGCCGCTCGACGGGATCGAGCCGATCGTCTCGGCCAAGGACGCCGCCGCGCCGACGCTCGCGCAATATCGCGCGGAGGACTGAGCCGGTGCGCGTGCTCGTCACCGGGGCGACCGGGCAGCTCGGGCGCGCGCTCGCGGCCTCAGCGCCTGCGGGGGTCGAGGTGCTCGCCGCAGCGCGCGACCAGCTCGATCTCCTCGACGGTGATGTCGGCGCCCGGGTCAGTGACCTCGCGCCCGACCTGATCCTCAATGCCGCCGCCTACACGGCGGTCGACAAGGCCGAGGAGGACGCCGCGCTCGCCCAGCGGATTAACGGCGATGCGGTGGCCGAATTGGCGGCGACGGGCATCCGTCTCGTCCATGTCTCGACCGACTACGTCCTCCCCGGCGATCGCGCGCACCCGGCGCGACCCGACGATCCGGTCGGCCCACTCGGCGCCTACGGCCGCACCAAGCTCGAGGGCGAGCAGGCCGCGCTCGCCGCGGGTGCGCTCGTCGTGCGCACCGCCTGGGTCTATGCCGCCGAGGGCAAGAACTTCGTCCACGCGATGCTCGGCCGGATGAAGCAGGGGACCGACCTGCGCGTCGTCGCCGACCAGAGCGGAACGCCCACCCACGCCGCGAGCCTCGCGCGCGCGCTCTGGTCACTCGCCAAGGTGGAAGCGACGGGCCTCCACCATTTCACCGACGCGGGCGTCGCCAGCTGGTATGATTTCGCGGTCGCGATCTCGGAGGAAGGCCGCGCCCTCGGCCTGTTCGACCATCAGGTCGCGATCACCCCGATCCCCACCGAGGATTATCCGACCCCCGCCGCGCGCCCCGCCTATTCGGTGCTCGACTGCCACACGACCTGGGCGATCACGGGGGTTCCCCGCCACTGGCGCGACGAGCTCCGGTCGATGCTGCGCGAGCTCGGCGAGGGCGAGGCGGGCCATGGCTGAGCGGCCGCATCTCTTCGTCCATGCGGGATTTCCCAAGACGGGAAGCTCGGCGCTGCAATATTGGCTCGACACCAATACCGCCGCGCTCGCCCAAGCGGGGGTGTCCTATCCCCGTGGTCCCTCGGCGGCGGATGCGCCCGGACGCATCACCAGCGGCAACGGCAAGCCACTCTCGCACTATCTGTCCCCGCCGCTGCGACGCCCCGGCTTCGATGCGGCCGCCTTCGATGAAAGCTTCCGCCGCTTCTATCTCGCGACCGACAAGCACAAGATTCTCGTATCGAGCGAACAGATCGGATCGCACGCGACCGATATGCTGCAGACATTCAAGCAGGATGTCGTCCCTGACGTCGAGCTGACATTCGTGGTTTTCCTGAGGGATCTCTACGGCTCCGCGCGCTCGAAGTGGATGCAGGGTGTCAAGCGGACGGCGTGGACGATGGGTTTCGACGAATATGTCGCGTCCCATGCCCCCACGGCCGTCCACAAGCTCAAGTCGATGGCGCAGATCCTCGGGCCCGACAATGTCCGCGTCCTTCACTATGACAGCGTCGCGGCAGATATCGTCGGCGCCCTGCTCGAGGCGATCGGCGTGGATAAGGCGATCGGCGGTGGAATAAGCCGCCCAGGCCTGGTCAACCGCTCGCTCACCAGCGCGGAAACACGCGTGCTGATAGAATGCAGCCGGCGCCACGGCCAACGCAGGATCGCCCGTCTACTTTCCGATCATTTCATGGATCGGCATCCCGATCGCGTCTCGACGCATCTGCCCGACCCCGCGATCGTGGACATGCTGGCGGAAAAGTTCTCGGCCGAAATCCGCTGGGTCAACAACACGTTCTTCGGCGGGCGCGGCGTCTTCGGCGCGGGCGGGCGCGAGCCGTCCACACCTGGCGGCGGGGCCGAGATGAAAGAGGAGGAGGTCTGGAGCGAGGTCGCGCTGCTTCTCGCCGACGCGCTGGCAGCGCAGCTCGGCCCCGAACGGTCGTTGGACGACATCCGCAACAAGACCGGCCGCAGGCAGCCAGGACCCGTTGCTTCCAGGAAGACGCAATGACCAACCTCATCACCGGCGCGACGCTGCCGGAAAAGTCTGGCTCGACACGAAAGTGGCGAGCCGGTATGAACGCGTCGTCGCGATAAGGGGCCGCTTGCTGGTGTTTTTCATAAAGTCTGTCGCGATCGCGACGATCCGCGCCGAGAATTCTATGCCTGCAATAAGACCCGCATCTTCGGCGGCCTCGGCGATCGCGAGCCATGCCGAGCGCCGCAGCGGCGAGCCGGACCCGACGCTCCGCGACACCGGAGCCGCGCGCGATGCCTGAGCGCGGCGAGCTCATTGTTCATGCCGGCTTCGCCAAGACGGGAAGCTCGGCGTTGCAATTCTGGCTCGATCAGAACGCCGATGCGCTCGCCGAGGCGGGCGTACGATATCCCCGCGAAGGTATTTCGGCGGCGGAGGCGCCCGGGGGCATCACGAGCGGAAACGGCAAGTCGCTTGCTCAATTCCTGGTCCGACGCCTGCGCGAGCCGGGCTTCGAGCGGCGCGTGTTCAGAAAGGAATTTCGCGAAAAATTCCTCCCAGCGCCCGGCGAGAGGGTGCTGGTCTCCCGGGAGCAGATCAGGTCATTCGACCCCGAGTTGCTGCGTCGCTTCAAGGATCAGATCATCCCTGAGGTGCGGCTTACGTTCGTCCTCTTCATAAGGGACATCTACGGCTCCATCCGCGCGAGGTGGATGCAAGCGGTCAAGCGCGCGGCGTGGACCGAGAGCTTGGAAAAAGAGATCGCATCGTTTCAGCTCAATACCCCCGACCGGCTCAAGGATCTGGTGGCGGTGCTGGGGCCGGAGAATGTGCGGCTTCTGCACTATGACAGCGTGGCGGGCGATGTCGTCGGGGCCTTTCTCAAGACCATCGGCCTCGAAGGGGCGTTCAGCGGCAAGGTGGCGCGCGCGCCGCTCGTCAACCGATCGCTGACGGACGCGGAAGCGCGCGTGCTGATGGAATGCAGCGCGATTCACCGCAGAAAGGACGCTTCGCAGCGAATCTCCGACCATTTCATGGAGCACTATCCGGATCGCGCGGTCGCCCACATTCCCGATCCCGCCGTCATAACCGCGCTCAATGAGCGATTCGCGGATGAAATCCGCTGGGTCAACGACAATTTCTTTGAGGGTCGCGACGTTTTCAGTGCCGGGCGCGTGGGCGCGCCGTCGGGTCCCGCGCGCGATGCGTCGGACGTGAGCGACGATCAGGTCTGGCGGGAGGTGGCCCTGTTCCTGGTCGAAAAGCTCGCCGTGCGTCTCGAGCGGCTGGATTCCAAGCGGCCCGTGCGGCGAAAGCAAAATCTTGTCTGAGCCGTGGACATTGGGCGCTCCTGGCCCCTTTCATCTAGCGATACGAACTTCAATCCAATGACCATCCTCATCACCGGCGGCGCCGGCTTCATCGGATCCAATTTCGTCCGCCACCTGCGCGCCCAGCGCCCCGACGAGCCGCTCGTCGTGCTCGACGCGCTGACCTATGCGGGCGTGCGCGAAAACGTCGAGGGGCTCGACGGCGTCGCGCTCGTCGTCGGCGATATCGGCGACACTGGGCTCGTGCGCGGCCTGCTCGCCGATCGCGGCATCGACCGCATCGTCCATTTCGCCGCCGAGAGCCATGTCGACCGCTCGATCTCCGGCCCCGATGCCTTCATCGCGACCAACATCGTCGGCACGCACGGCCTATTGAAAGCGGCCAAGGCCGCCTGGCTCGACGCGGGGAGCGGCAGGCCGCACCGCTTCCATCATGTCTCGACCGACGAGGTCTACGGCACGCTCGGTCTCGACGACCCCGCGTTCAGCGAGACCACGCCCTATGCGCCCAACTCGCCCTACGCGGCCTCCAAAGCCGCCTCGGATCATCTCGTCCGCGCTTACACCCAGACCTTCGGGCTCGACGCGGTGACCACCAACTGCTCGAATAACTACGGCCCCTTCCAATTCCCCGAAAAACTCATCCCCGTCTGCCTGATCAACGCGCTAGAGGGGCGGTCTCTGCCGATCTACGGCGACGGTCAGCAGCGCAGAGACTGGCTTTTCGTCGAGGATCACTGCCGTGGCATCCTCGCGGCGCTCGAAGGCGGGCGGAGCGGCGAGACTTACAACATCGGCGGCGGCGCCGAGATGCCCAATCTCGATCTGGTCCACATCCTTTGCGACGCGGTCGATAACGCCTTCGCGCGCGACGAGACGCTCGGCGAGCGCTACTCGGAGGCCCCGGCCGCGCGCGGCGAGCCCTCGCGGTCGCTCATCACGCAGGTCGAGGACCGCCTCGGCCACGACCGCCGCTACGCGATCGACGACCGCAAGGCGCGCGCC
>JACMKH010000391.1 GCA_014380205.1 Sphingomonadaceae bacterium | reverse complement strand
CGACCGGCTGATCTGGGACGTCGGCCACCAGGCCTATCCGCACAAGATCCTGACCGGCCGGCGCGACCGCATCCGCACCTTGCGGATGGGCGGCGGCCTCTCGGGCTTCACCCGGCGCGCCGAGAGCGAGTACGATCCCTTCGGCGCCGCGCACAGCTCGACCTCGATCTCGGCCGCGCTCGGCTTCGCGACCGCCAACCTGCTCTCGGGCGCGCCGGGCAAGGCGATCGCGGTGATCGGCGACGGCGCGATGAGCGCCGGCATGGCGTACGAGGCGATGAACAACGCCCAGGCCGCGGGCAATCGCCTGATCGTCATCCTCAACGACAACGACATGTCGATCGCACCGCCGGTGGGCGGGCTCTCGGCCTATCTCTCTCGCGTCGTCTCGTCGCGCCCGTTCCTGTCCTTACGCGACATCGCCAAGCGCTTCGCGCGCCGCCTCCCCCGCCCGCTCCACCACGCCGCACGCAAGACCGACGAGTTCGCGCGCGGCATGGCGATGGGCGGCACCTTGTTCGAGGAGCTGGGCTTCTACTATGTCGGCCCGATCGACGGCCACAATCTCGATCACCTCATCCCCGTTCTGGAAAATGTCCGCGACGCCGACGAGGGACCGATCCTCGTCCATGTCGTCACCAAGAAGGGCAAGGGCTATGGCCCCGCCGAGGAGGCCGCCGACAAATATCACGGCGTCGTCAAGTTCGATGTCGTCACCGGCAAGCAGGACAAGGGCGCGGGCGGCGGCCCGCCGAGCTACACCGGCGTGTTCGCGAAGGCGCTGATCGCCGAGGCCGAGCGCGACTCCACGATCTGCGCGATCACTGCGGCGATGCCGGGCGGCACCGGCGTCGACAAATTCGCCGAGCGCTTCCCCGAGCGCGCCTTCGACGTCGGCATCGCCGAGCAGCATGCGGTCACCTTCTCCGCCGGCCTTGCGGCGCAGGGCATGCGCCCCTTCGCCGCGATCTACTCGACCTTCCTACAGCGCGCCTATGACCAGGTCGTCCACGACGTCGCGATCCAGAACCTCCCCGTGCGCTTCGCGATGGACCGCGCCGGGCTGGTCGGCGCCGACGGCGCGACCCACGCGGGCAGCTTCGATCTCGCCTATCTTTGCACGCTGCCCAATTTCATTGTGATGGCGCCCTCGGACGAGGCCGAGCTCTGCCACATGGTCCACACCATGGCGATGCACGACAGCGGCCCGAGCGCGGTCCGCTATCCACGCGGCAACGGCACGGGGGTGGCGCTCCCCGAGACGCCCGAACGGCTCGAGATCGGCAAGGGTCGCGTGGTGCGCGAGGGCAAGAAGGTCGCCATCCTGTCATTGGGAACGCGCCTTGGCGAAGCCCTCAAGGCCGCCGACACGCTCGACGCGATGGGCCTCAGCGCCACCGTCGCCGACCTCCGCTTCGCCAAGCCCCTCGACGAGACCCTGATTCGCCGCCTGCTAACCACGCATGAGGTTGCCGTCACCATCGAGGAAGCCAGCATCGGCGGCCTCGGCGCGCATGTCCTCACCCTGGCGAGCGACGAAGGCCTGATCGATACGGGCCTCAAGTTGCGGACACTGCGCCTGCCGGATCGCTTCATCGATCAGGATAAGCCCGAGCGGCAATATGACGAGGCGGGACTCAACGCGGATGACATCGTTGCGACGGTGACGGCAGCCTTGCGGCGGAACAGTGTGGGGGTCGTGGAGGGCGCGCGAGCCTAAGGCAGTGCAATGAGGCGACATCCATGCCGGAATATCACAGAATTCCAATCGTCTACCAAGTCAACCCCCACGGTCGGAGTGACGTATTCGCGAGGAGCGGGGAGCCGTTTACCGCCGCTTCTCTGGGCAAGACGGCACCGGCGCTGAATAAAGACCGGCAAGCCTTTTTTGAAGCTCAATTAGCGCGTATGCGCGACTACCTCGGAACGAGTACATTGCCAGTGTTCGTGGATTGGGGTGGCAGGCGTCGGATGGACAAAGGCTGCATCGGGCATAGCGTAGCTCGCAGATTTCTCGAACCCGTGGAGGACAGTGACAACGGATACGTTGAGTATGTGCAATTACGCTGATCAGTTGGTCGTGGAGGGCGATCGTTTATGAAGCTGACGCTGACGGTTTGCGTAGGTCTCGCGCTCGCGTTTGTGGGGGGCTGTGAGCGTGAGAGCGAGCGGATCGAGCGACAAGCGCGAGACGCTCTTGCCGACGTCCTGATGGATCCCACCAACTTTTTGCTGAGAGATTTGCGGTGGGGGCGTCTAGCTGGTGGGCAGAGATCGATTTGCGGTGACGTAAATGGCAAAAACCAGTTTGGAGCTTTCGTTGGCTTTAGGCCATTTGTTGCTAAACTGAGCACTCCTCCTATCGTGGAAATTGATAGCGATGGTCAGCGCCCCTATCCACAGCTCCACCTACAGCTTTGTGCTTCCGACGCAGAGCTTGAGACTGAACAGTGGAGGATTGAGCATCCCTTGAATGAAGCGATGTAACAAAGGGGAGTTTTGGGGACAACCCTCAAGAATCTAGCCCTGAATTCCGGCATTCCCGGAACACAATACTCAATTCCTCGATCGAGAAGCCGTCGCGGGTCCCATTTGGGATGGATGATCGGCGTCGTTGCCGCGCGCGGCTCAGCTCGGCGAGGGAAGGCTTCATTCGGACCGTCCATCGGGCAGATCGGCTGGCGGGCTCATGCGTGGCGGCCGCCAGCGCCGGTTGGAAATGGAGGGCATCGCCTCCTATCTGAGAGCTTCAGCGACGATGCGGAGGCGCGGCATGGCCGGCGGTTGGACGCGCGACGGCGCGGTGCAGGATCAGATCGATGACACCGTCGCCGACGCGATCAAGGCCGCGCGCGCCCAGATTCCGAGCGGCGAGGGCGCCGGCGAATGCGAGGATTGCGGTGATCCGATCCCCAAAGCGCGCCGCCGCGCGCTTCCCGGCGCGCGCACCTGCGTCCCGTGCCAGTCGGCGCGCGACGCGCACGTCGTCCATTCGGGGATCAACCGCCGCGGCAGCAAGGACAGCCAGCTGCGCTGAAAACACGGCGCCACCGCGCCGATCGGCATCCCCGGTCAATCCCGCGCGCCTCTTGAAGCCCGCGCGCATAGTCGCGATGTAGGCCGCACGAGCCACCTCAAGGATCCGCCTTCCGCCATGGACCATCGCGACATCGCCTCCTCCCTCGTTCCCATCGTCATCGAGCATTCGAACCGTGGCGAGCGCAGCTTTGACATTTTCTCGCGGCTGCTGCGCGAGCGGATCATCTTCGTGACCGGCGGGGTCGAGGACCACATGGCCTCGCTGATCACCGCGCAGCTGCTGTTCCTCGAGTCCGAGAACCCGAAGAAGGACGTCTACATGTACATCAACTCGCCGGGCGGGGTGGTCACGGCGGGAATGGCGATCCACGACACGATGCAGTACATCCGCCCGCGCGTCGGCACGGTGTGCACGGGGCAGGCGGCGTCGATGGGGGCGTTCCTGCTCTCGGCGGGCGAGCCGGGGATGCGCGTCGCGCTCACCAATTCGCGGATCATGATCCACCAGCCCTCGGGTGGCGCGCAGGGCCAGGCCACCGATATCGAGATCCAGGCCAAGGAGATATTGCGCGTCCGCCACCGGATGAACGAGCTCATGGCCAAATACACCGGCCAGCCGGTCGAGACGATCGAAAGCGCGGTCGAGCGCGACAAGTTCATGTCGGCCGACGAGGCCAAGGTGTTCGGGATGGTCGACGAGGTGTTCGACAAGCGCCCGGCGGTCGAGGGGGCCGAGGAGAAGGCGGCCGCGTGAGACGCTTGCGGTAAGGATTGCTTCCGGATTAGACTGTATAGCGCCGATGGTGACGCGGCCGACGGGATTTTGACGCCATGACCAAGCTGAGCGGCGGAGATTCGAAGAGCACGCTCTACTGCTCGTTCTGCGGAAAGTCGCAGCACGAGGTGCGCAAGCTCATCGCGGGCCCGACGGTGTTCATCTGCGATGAATGCGTCGAGCTGTGCAACGACATCATCCGCGAGGAGACCAAGGGCGCGCTCAACACCAAGAAGGACGGCGGCGTCCCCACCCCGGCCGAGATCTGCAAGGTGCTCGACGATTATGTCATCGGGCAGGACCGCGCCAAGCGCGTGCTCTCGGTCGCGGTGCACAACCATTACAAACGGCTCGCGCACGGCGCCAAGGGCGCGGACGTCGAGCTTTCCAAATCGAACATCCTGCTCGTCGGGCCGACGGGTTGCGGAAAGACGCTGCTCGCGCAGACGCTCGCGCGCATCCTCGACGTGCCCTTCACCATGGCCGACGCGACCACGCTGACCGAGGCGGGCTATGTCGGCGAGGACGTCGAGAACATCATTTTGAAGCTGCTCCAGGCCTCGGACTACAACGTCGAGCGCGCGCAACGCGGGATCGTCTACATCGACGAGATCGACAAGATCAGCCGCAAGTCGGACAACCCTTCGATCACCCGCGACGTGTCGGGCGAGGGCGTCCAGCAGGCGCTGCTCAAGCTGATGGAGGGGACCACCGCGAGCGTTCCCCCGCAGGGCGGGCGCAAGCACCCCCAGCAGGAGTTCCTCCAGGTCGACACGACCAACATCCTGTTCGTCTGCGGCGGGGCATTCAGCGGGCTCGAGAAGATCATCTCGGACCGGCTCCAGGGCAAGTCGATCGGCTTCGGCGCGTTCGTCGCCGCGCCCGACGAGCGCCGCGTCGGCGAGGTGCTGCGTCAGGGCGAGCCCGAGGATCTGCTCAAATATGGCCTAATCCCCGAGTTCGTCGGCCGGCTGCCGGTGATCGCCACGCTCGAGGACCTCGACGAGCCCGCGCTGGTGACGATCCTCCAGGAGCCCAAGAACGCGCTGATCAAGCAATACGCCAAGCTGTTCGACATGGAGAACGTCAGCCTCGACTTCACCGATGATGCGCTGGTCGCGATCGCCAAGAAGGCGATCGACCGCAAGACCGGCGCGCGTGGGCTGCGCTCGATCCTCGAGGGAATCTTGCTCGACACGATGTTCGACCTGCCTTCGATGGAGGGGGTCGACCAGATCGTGATCGACAAGGATGTCGTCGAGGGAAGGAAGGACCCGGTGCGGGTGTTCTCCTCGGCGGAGAAGGAAGGCGGCGAAGCGGCCTGAGCGCCGCCCGCATCACCGGAGAGCGCGTTACCGGAACGGCTCGGCGGGCTGGCGCGGCGCGCGCGCAGATTCCCGTGGACGAGTGGGCGGATTGATGCGGGAGCGGGCATCGCCCATATGTATGTCATGACCCAGTCCTACCCCGTCCTCCCGCTGCGCGACATCGTCGTGTTTCCGCACATGATCGTGCCGCTGTTCGTCGGGCGCGACAAATCGGTGGTGGCGCTCGAGCGCGCGATGGCGGGGGACAAGACGATCTTTCTCGTCGCGCAGCTCGATCCGGGCGAGGACGATCCCGATCGCGACGCGCTCTACGATATCGGCGTCACCGCGAACGTGCTCCAGCTTCTGAAGCTCCCCGACGGGACGGTGCGCGTGCTCGTCGAGGGGCTGCGGCGCGCCGGGCTGACGTCGCTCGCGCTCACCGACGGCCATCTCGCCGCCGGGATCGAGATGATCGACGACAAGCCCGCCGAGGGGCCCGAGACCGGTGCGCTGATGCGCTCGGTGGTCGATCAGTTCGGCAACTACGCCAAGCTCAACAAGAAAATCCCCGAGGAGACCGCGGTCCAGCTCGGCCAGATCGAGGAGGCGGCGCGGCTCGCCGACGCGGTCGCCGCCAACATCAACGTCAAGGTCGCCGACAAGCAGGCGCTGCTCGTCGAGCGCGATCCGGGGCGGCGGCTCGAGATGGTGTTCGCGTTCATGGAGGGCGAGCTCGGCGTGCTCCAGGTCGAGAAGCGCATCCGCGGGCGGGTCAAGCGCCAGATGGAGAAGACCCAGCGCGAATATTATCTCAACGAGCAGATGAAGGCGATCCAGCGCGAGCTGGGCGGACAGGGCGAGGGCGACGGCGACGAGCTCGTCGAGCTCGCGCAGAAAATCGCCAAGACCAAGCTCTCCAAGGAGGCGCGGACCAAGGCCGACGGCGAGCTCAAGAAGCTGCGCGGCATGGCGCCGATGTCCGCCGAGGCGACCGTCAGCCGCAACTATCTCGACACGCTGCTCGGCCTGCCCTGGGGCAAGAAGTCCAGGCTCAAGAAGGACATCAAGGAGGCGCAGCGCGTCCTCGACGAGGACCATTACGCGCTCGAGAAGGTCAAGGACCGGATCGTCGAATATCTCGCGGTGCAGGCGCGGACCAACCAGCTCAAGGGGCCGATCCTCTGCCTCGTCGGCCCGCCCGGCGTCGGCAAGACCTCGCTCGGCAAGTCGATCGCGCGCGCGACGGGGCGCGAGTTCGTCCGCCAGTCATTGGGCGGAGTGCGCGACGAGGCCGAAATCCGCGGCCATAGGCGGACCTATATCGGTTCGCTCCCCGGCAAGATCGTCACCAACCTCAAGAAGGCGGGCACCTCGAACCCGCTGTTCCTGCTCGACGAGATCGACAAGCTCGGCCAGGATTTCCGAGGCGATCCGGCGTCGGCGCTGCTCGAGGTGCTCGATCCCGAGCAGAACAGCCGCTTCCAGGACCATTATCTCGAGGTCGACTACGATCTTTCGGACGTGATGTTCGTGACCACCGCGAACACGCTCAACCTGCCCCAGCCGCTGCTCGACCGGATGGAGATCATCCGGCTCGCGGGCTACACCGAGGACGAGAAGGTCGAGATCGCCAAGCGCCATCTGCTGCCCAAGCAGATCGAGGCGCACGGGCTCAAGGAGGGCGAGTTCGCGCTGAGCGACGAAGGGCTGCGCGCGATGATCCAGTTCTACACGCGCGAGGCGGGGGTGCGCACGCTCGAGCGCGAGATCGCCAAGCTCGCGCGCAAGGCGCTGCGCAAGATCCTCGAAGGCGCGGAGAGCGCGGTGGCCATCGATGCCGACAACCTCGGCGACTATCTCGGCGTCCGCAAGTTCCGCTACGGCGTTTCCGAGGAGGAGGATCAGGTTGGCGCGGTGACCGGGCTCGCCTGGACCGAGGTCGGCGGCGAGCTGCTCACGATCGAGGCGGTGACCGTTCCCGGCAAGGGGCTGGTCAAGACCACCGGCAAGCTCGGCGACGTGATGCAGGAATCGATCCAGGCCGCGTGGAGCTTCGTCAAGGCGCGCGCGCCCTCCTACGGGATCAAGCCAAGCCTGTTCGCGAAGAAGGACATCCACGTCCATCTTCCCGAAGGCGCGGTGCCCAAGGACGGGCCCTCTGCGGGTGTCGGCATGGTCATCGCGATGATCTCGACCCTGACCGGCATCCCCGTGCGCCGCGAGATCGCGATGACCGGCGAGGTCACGCTGCGCGGGCGCGTGCTGCCGATCGGGGGGCTCAAGGAGAAGCTGCTCGCGGCGCTTCGCGGCGGCATCGCCACCGTGCTCATCCCGCAGGAGAATGAGAAGGACCTCGCCGAGATTCCCGACAATATCCGCGAGGGACTCGAGATCGTTCCCGTCGCGCATGTCGACGAGGCGCTCGCGCTCGCGCTTTCGGGCGCGGTAACGGCGATCGACTGGTCCGAATCGGACGAGCTCGCGACCGAGCCTTCGCCGCCCGTGACGCCCGGAATCGCTGGCGAAAGCGAAGCGCCGATGCGTCATTGAACCGCTGTGGGACGCTCCGCTGGTCGCAAAGGCGCAGTTTTGCGCGTCGCGGCGGAAAATGGGGCTTTACATGCCCCCCGCTATCAGCCTTAGATGCGCGCCGGTTGAGCCACGATTCCCTCGCGGGAGTCACAAGAAGAGGGGTCTGGAGAGAATGAACAAGCAGGAATTGATCGCGGCGGTCTCCGAGCGTTCGGGTCTGGGTAGAAGCGACGCCGGCAAGGCGTGCGAAGCCGTGTTCGACGCTATCAGTGGCGCGCTCAAGGGAGGCGACGAGGTTCGCCTCGTCGGCTTCGGCACCTTCTCGACCGCGCGGCGCAAGGCCTCGACGGGCCGCAACCCGCGCACGGGCGAGCCGATGCAGATCAAGGCCTCGGTCCAGCCCAAGTTCAAGGCTGGCAAGGGCCTCAAGGATTCGGTCAACTAGCACCGGGTCCGGCCCTCCGGGGCTGGACGGGCGCGCGGCGCGCCTTTAATCGCCGCTGGGAGAGGGCGGAGGCGCGAGCGTCCGCCCGTCTTCTTGCCCGGTGGCGAGGGGCGCGTAGCTCAGTGGTAGAGCACTGTGTTCACACCGCAGGGGTCGCTGGTTCGATACCAGCCGCGCCCACCATCGGATTCACAATCCCTCGCCGCCGACCCAGTGCGCGTTCGACAGCGCGCGCGCCAGCCGCCACGTCTGCTCCCTGAGATCGGGGACGGCAACGATTTCCCAGAAGGCGCCGCGCGTCATCGGGCCGATCGCGTAGAGGCGGGGATGCGGGCGGCCGTCGCCGCCGACGGCGCGCAGCCGCGCGTCGACCTCGATGCCGAGGCGCATCGGATCGGGACGTATCAGCCCGCGCGCGAGCAATTTCGCGACGATCGGCTCGCGGCTGCGCGTGACGTCGCCCTGCGGTCCGGTGCAGTTGACGATGCGGCGGATGGTGGTCCGCGCGATTCGCTCCTCGCCGCGTGGACGCCAGGCAAGCGCAATGTGGCCGTCGCCGTCGGGAGTCGCCTCGAGGATCTTGCCCGCGATGACGTCGAGCCGTCCCGAGTCGCGCAGCGCATCAATCGCCGCGGCGACATCGGGCGCGAGGCGGTGGCGGTGGACGTCCCAGAAGGGGCGGAGGTGGCGCACGAAGCGCGTGCGCTCGGCGCGG
>JACMKH010000390.1 GCA_014380205.1 Sphingomonadaceae bacterium | reverse complement strand
AGAACGCGCCGGGCGCGATCGAGGCGGTCGCGCCGCGAGCGGGCGCGCCGAACAGCTTCGCCGACCTGACCGAGCGGCTCCAACCCGCCGTGGTAAACATCTCGACTACCCAGCGCGTCGAGGTCCAGCGCAACAACCCCTTCCAGGGCACGCCGTTCGGTGACCTGTTCGACCAATTCGGCGGGCGCGGCCAGGGCCAGGAACAGGGGCAGGGCGATGCGCCGATTACGCGCGAGGCGAACTCCCTCGGATCGGGCTTCATCATCTCGGCCGACGGCTATGTCGTCACCAACAACCACGTCATCTCGAGTCGCGGGCCCCAAGGGCAGGTCAGCTCCGACGCGGTCGACACGATCACCGTCACGCTCCCCGATCGCACCGAATATGAAGCGCGGATCATCGGCCGCGATGCCGCCTCGGACATCGCGGTGCTCAAGATCGACGGACGCAACCTGCCCTTCGTGCAGTTCGGCAGCTCGAACGACCTGCGCGTCGGCGACTGGGTGGTCGCGATCGGCAACCCGTTCGGGCTCGGCGGCACGGTGACCGCGGGGATCGTCTCGGCGATGCACCGCACGATCGGGCTCGGCGGCGCCTACGACCGCTACATCCAGACCGACGCCTCGATCAACCAGGGCAATTCGGGCGGGCCGATGTTCGATCTTCAGGGCAATGTCGTCGGGATCAACTCGGCGATCTTCTCGCCGACCGGCGGCAATGTCGGCATCGGCTTCGCGATCCCCGCGACCGAGGCGCGCCCGATCGTCGAGACCTTGATGCGCGGCGAGAGCGTGACGCGCGGCTATCTGGGCGTCGGCATCCAGCCGATGACCGACGACATCGCCGATTCGCTCGGCCTGCCGCACAACCGCGGCGAGATCGTCAGCCGCGTCGAGCCCGGCCAAGGCGCCGCGCGTGCGGGAATTCGCCAGGGCGACGTCATCGTCGAGGTCAACGGCCGCACGGTCACGCCCGACGAGACGCTCTCGTATATCGTCGCCAACCTGCCGGTCGGCCAGCGCGTGCCGATCGTGCTGCTGCGCGACGGCGAGCGCGTCCGCGTCACGGCCGTGGTCGGCCAGCGCCCCTCGGATCAGGAGCTCGCCGCGCAGCTCCAGGGCGAGGAACAAGGGGGTCTGGAGGATCCTAAGGAGGAGGATGAGGCGACGACCGACCCCCGCTCGGCGCGCACGCTCGGCGCGGTCGGCATGTCGTTCCAGAGCATCAACCCGACGATCGCGCGCCAGCTCGGCGTCGCGGCGACGGTGCGCGGGCTCGTCGTCGTCCAGGTCGATCCCTCGAGCGACGCGGCGCAAAAGGGCATCCGCCGCGGCGACATCATCCTCTCGATCAATCGCCAGCAGGTTCAACAGCCCTCGGACGCGATCGGCATCATCGAGGCCGCGCAACGCGCCCGGCGCAGCAGCGTGCTGCTGATGATCCAGCGCGGCGGCAACCCGCCTGCGTTTATCGGCGTCGATCTGGCGGGGTAGCGAGACGGAGGGGACACCGTATTTCGGTGTCCCTACTCAGAAAAAGGCCGGCGGATCGCTCCCCCGGCCCCTTGGTGATCGCAGGATCAGATCGTCAGGTGTGGCATTCCTGGAGCGCGCCGCCCGTGCCGTATTGGATCGGTGAGGCGTTGCCGACCACCGTGGCGGTGCCGTCGGTGAAGCGGACCGGGCCGCCGGCCGGCTCCGGCTCGGCGGCATTGCCTGGCTCGGTCGCATTGTCGCCTTCGGCGGCGGCGGCGAGCGCGGCGTTGGGCAGATAGGTCTTCGGCCCCTCGCTCGATGTGCTCACGGCGACTTGGGTATCGCCGACATAGAAGGTGACATAGACAACGCTGTTGTCCTCGCAGCGGAATATGCCTTGGCCCGATTCCATCGGCGGCAGTTCTCGTGCGGCCTCCGCGAGCTCCTCATTGGTGGGCGCGTCGGGGTCGTCGTAGCCGCCGACGACTTCGGGCTCGTCGTTGCACGCAACGAGGAGGGCGAGTGCCGCGAGCGGGGCGGCGCGAAGAAGGTTATGGTGCATAGCGGCGCGGTCTTCGGGGCTGCGGAAACTTTCGTCAAGAATGTTTTTTGAGCGGCGGGTCGGATTTCCACCAGCGCCGCGCAGGTTTCGACGGGCGGCTCATTCGTGGAACTCGGCGCGATCGGGGATGCGGCCGAAGGCGATCGCCGCGCCGACCTTGTCGATCCGCCCGCCCGTCGCCGGGCCGACGGTCACCGCGTTGCGCCCGAAGCGCTCGTTGATCCTGTCCATCGCGCGGCTGAGGCCGAGCGTGCGCGTCTCGCGCGCGAGCGGATCGGCGGGGTCGAGATGCGCGAACAGCGAGGCCTGCTCGCCGATCGCCTCGTCGAACTCGGTTAGCGCGACGCCGATCATGCGCAAGCGAAAGCCGCCTTCCTTGGCCGCGCCGTCGGCCATCAGGCGCGGCCAGAGCGCGTCGAGCGCGGCAAGGATGACGAAGCTGTCGGCGGTCGCGGGGAGGCGGATCGAACCATGCCATTTGCTCTTGTCGCTCTCGAAGCGGCCGTGGAGCACGAGCAAGCGCGCGGTGCGGTCGCTCCGGCGGAGGCGGCTCGCGGCCTTGAGCGCGAGGCGGCGCGCGGT
>JACMKH010000389.1 GCA_014380205.1 Sphingomonadaceae bacterium | reverse complement strand
TCACCGCGATGGTTGCGCGCGGCGACGCGCCCGCGGCAAGCATGCCGCCGGCGCCGGCCCTCCCCGTGATCCGCCAGGTTCGCACTGATGAAAGCGCGCGCGCCGAACCGCTCGACGCCGCCACCGCGCACACGATCGCGGAGGGGCAGGAATGCTTCCTGCCCGAACATATGACATTCAGCAATGAAAGCCACCCGATCGCTCCGGACACAGTCATGACGCTGATCGCCTGTGATTCGGGCGCCTATAATTTCAGCTCCTTGATCTATGTCCGGCGCGGCGGCGGCGCGCCCGAGCAGGCGCGCTTCGACGTCCCGGTGGGCTGGAACGACGACGGGCCGCCGGTGCTCGTCAACGCCTGGTGGGATCCGGTCGCGGCGACGCTCTACAGCTACGCCAAGGGGCGCGGGATCGGCGACTGCGGGACCGCGCAGAGCTTCGTCTGGGACGGCGCGATGTTCCGCTTGATCGAGCAGCGCGTGATGGGCGAATGCCGGGGGAGCATGCGCTGGATCACCGTCTGGCGCGCCGAAATAGCCGCGCCTTAGGCTCCTCAGCGGCTCGAGACTGGCTGCGGATGCTCCTCCTCCTCGGCGGCGGCTTCATTCGGCGGCGGGGGAGCGATGTCCTCGCCTCGCTCGGCCTGCGCCGCATCGGCGCTCTCGAAGCGCGCCGCCTGCGCCGCCGCCCACCACCCGCGCATCGTATCGGTGGGCAGGTTGAGTCCAAGCGCCGCCGTCGCATTGTACCAGGTCTCGGACGCGGCGATCACGCGCTCGGTCGAGGCGTTGGGCGCGAGCTCATAGGCCCAGCCGCGGATCGCGGTTGCGTTGAACGGGAGCAGCACCGCGCAGGCAAGCGCGATCACGGTCGTCGTCCAGCGCAAGGGATGCTCGAGTGGCGGATCGTGCGGCGGCAGATCGACCGGCGACAGCGTGTGCTCGAGCCCCATCGCATCGGGGAGCACCATGTCTTCAGTCGTGGTCATCGCGCCGGCTCCCTCAGAACTGGTAATAGATGAAGGGCGCGACGCCTTCGGGGCGCATCGCGTCGATAACGAGGATGAGGAGGCCCGTCGCGAGCCCGACCCAGACGGCGCTCATCGTCCGTACGCGCATTGCGACATGCTGGATCGCGTGCGGCGGCAGCGCGTGGAGGCTCATCCCCAACAGGATCAGCACGAAGGCGAGCGGAGTGAGCATCGAGACGCCGCCGGTGAAGGCGAAGATGCCCGCGAGATAGTTGGTCGCGTCGGCGAAGTTCGCGGCGCGGAAGAATATCCAGCCGATAAGCACGATGTGGAAGGTGAGTCCGATCGCGGCCCAGGCGGGGAGCGTCGGCCAGCTCGCGGGCTTGAACTCGCGCCACAGCCGCTCGGCGGCGAGCACGCCGCCGTGGAGCGCACCCCAGATCACGAAATTCCAGCTCGCGCCGTGCCACAGCCCGCCGAGCAGCATCGTCGTCATCAACGCGAGGCACAGCCGCGCCAGGCCGTGGCGCGATCCGCCGAGCGAGACGTAGAGATAGTCGCGCAGCCAGCTCGACAGCGAGATGTGCCAGCGCCGCCAGAAATCCTGGAGGCTCCGCGCGCGATAGGGCTGGTTGAAATTGTGCGGGAAGCGGTAGCCGAGCAGCGCCGCGAGCCCGATCGCCATGTCGCTGTAGGCCGAGAAATCGCAGTAGATCTGGACCGCATAGCCGTAGACGCCGAACAGCAGATCGACAGTCGAATGCGCGGTCGGATCGAAGAACACCGGATCGACGAAGCTCGTTGCGAGCTCGGAGGCGATCACCGCCTTCTTGAATAGGCCCCAGACGATCAGCAGCACCCCCATCGCCGCCATCCCGCGCGTGATCGCGGGGACGCGCTGGAACTGCGGGATGAGGTGCGAGGCGCGCACGATCGGCCCCGCGACGAGGTGCGGGAAGAAGCTCATCAGCAAGGTCATGTCGAGCAAGGTCGCGGGCTCGGTCTTGCGACGGTAGATGTCGATGACGTAGCTCATCCCCTGGAAGGTGAAGAAGGAGATGCCGACCGGGAGCACGACCTGCATGATGGCGAGGTCGCGCTCCCAGCCGAGCCCGGTGAGCAGCGCGGCGACCTGCTCCATGAAGAAGCCGTAATATTTGAACCAGCCGAGGATCGCGAGATTGACGGCGATGCCGAGCACGAGGAACAGCTTGCGCCGCCGCTCGTCGTCGCCCGCGCCCGTGATCAGCCGCGCCGCGCCCCAGTTGAGGAAACCGCTCGCGATGAGCAGCGCGACGAAACGCCAGTCCCACGCGCCGTAGAACACCCACGAGGCGACGAGCAGGATGAGCTTGCGCCACTCATTGGAGCCGCGGAGGGACCAGGCGAGCGCGTAGACCGCAAGGAAGAACAGACCGAAGGTGAGCGTGGGGAAGAGCACGAGCTAATTCCTCCCCGAGCTCGTCTCGGGGAGGGGGACCGCTCGCCGAAGGCGAGTGGTGGAGGGGTAGGCGGCGGTACACCGCCGCTTCGCGGCGACCCCTCCACCATTCCTCTCAGCGGAATGATCCCCCTCCCCAAGCAGAGCTTGGGGAGGATTTGTCTGCCCCCCCACTTTCTTCAATCCCCCCGGGCCATTGCCGCCGCACGCTCGAGATCGCCGAACAATATCCGCCCGATCTCCAATCCCCCCTCCGGCGTAAAATGCACGTGGTCGCCGCGCATGAACTCGCGCAGGCGCCAGCCGTGCGCCGAGCAGCGGCCGCCCATCGCGGCGTTCCAGTCCCAAAAGGCGAGGCCGAGCTGCTCGGCCATCACCATCTGGCGGTGGCGGATGTCGCCGAGCAGGGTGGGAGTCATCCACCCTTCGTCGCAGACGCTAGCCGCGCGCCCGCCGTTGGCGGCGAGCCGCGCGTTGCGCGTCGCGGCGTCGGGCGCGCCGATCAGCAGGATCGGCACGTCGTCGCCCGCGAGGCGGCGGATGCGGTTGACCTGGTTCCTAAGGTCGGCCTCGTACTGATAGACGCTGAGCTCCATCGAGAAGCCCTCGTTGGTGCCGAAGGCGAGCACGACGAGATCGGGGTCATAGGCCTCGAATTCGGCGCGCATCACGCTGTCGTCCTCGCGCGCCATATGGATCAGCTGGGTGCCGCTCACGCCCAGGTTCGAGACGACGACGCCGCCGCGCTTCCGAAACGTCCCGAACGAGGTGATGCTGACGACGCGGTCGTCGGCGGTGGTCAGCGAGGCGGCCGACACCGGGTAATCGCTCTCCATCGATCGGCACGCGGGCTCGCGGCTGTGCGAATCGAGCGCCCAGCTCTCCGCCTGGTAGCCCATCCGCATGATCACCGTGCCTGCGCCGGGCTGCTTGATCGCGCAGACCGTGATCCTGTCGAAATTATGCTCGGGCGTGTCGGTGACGATGCCGAGATATTCGCCCGCGCCGCGCGCGGTCTGGGTAAAGCCCGAAATGCCGACGGGCTGGCCGTAGTTCGCCCAGGCGCGGCCGTAGATGCCGTTGACCGACCAGCCGGGCGATTGCGAGGCGGTCACCCCCCAGGTGAGGTACCCGTCATAGGGCTGGCCCGCCGCGAGCACGCCGCGCCCGCCGCGCCCGTAGCGCGCCTGGAGCGGGATCCGCCAGCCGTTGGTGATCATGTCGCCGGCGGTGTGGCTGTCGCCGATCTGGAGGATGTGGAGCGGATCGTCCTCGGCCTCGCGCGCGGCGAGCGCCTCGAAGAACGGCCGGAGATGCTCGGCGAAGCACAGCCGCTGCGGGCAGCCCGAGGGCGACGCGACAGGTGATTGCGCGGCAGCGGCCGCGGCGACAAGGACGGCGAGCAGGGACATCAGCCTTCGGATCGGCCCGGCCCCGCCTGACCAGACGACGCGCGGCGCTCGTTGCGCTCGGTCATCTCGGCGCGCGCGTCGGCGATATATTCGCGGATGCGCGTGGCGAGGCCGTGGGTGAGGAAGCCGTAGCCGGTCATCGTCATGTGGATGCCGTCATTGGCGCGCGCGTTGACGCGCTCCCCCGTCTGGGGATTGCGCAGATAGGGGGAATAGCCGCCGGTCGCATCGACGCTCATCGGCACGGTGTCGATGAACGGCACGTTGAGCGCGCGCATCCGCCGCGCGTAAAAAGCGTTCATCTGCTGGATCTGCGCGTCGAAACGCGCCTCGCGCATCTTGGGCAGCCCGACCCAATAGACCATCGCGCCGCGGTCGCGGAGCAGCTGGACGACCGCCTCGACGCGCTCACCGACCAGCGCCTGCCAGTCGTCGCTCATATATTCTGCGGCATGGCCGTCGGCCCAGATGCCCTGGGTGTCGTTGGCGCCGAACGAGAGCACCGCGATCTGGACCGGCTGCGCGTCGATCTTGTCGCGGATGTCGTCGAGCAGGTTGAGGCTCTGGTAGCGCGTGAAGCCCGTCGATTGCCGGCCGAACTGGTGGACCTCGAAATCGCCGTCCTCGCGCAGCTGGCGGTAGAGCGCGGCCCAGACGCCGTCGCCGAAACTGTCGCCGAACACGCCGACATGGATGGTCTGCCCTGCCGCGATCGCGCGCGCGAGCTCGGGGCTGAAGCGCTCGGCGCATTCGCACGCGTCGGGATCGACCGCCGCCGTCGCCTCGACCTCGTTGGCGACCGCGCCCGGCGTCACGGGGGTCGGTGCCGCTCCCCCGCCCGACGAGCCGCCCGAGAGGAAGGCGAGCCCGATCACCGCGCCGACGGCGATGCCGATGAACAGGACGAGCGTCCGGTCGAGAACCAGCAGCAACCGTTCCATCGAGCGCGACGTCGCTCCCAACCGATCAATCGCGGCCGCCCGCGCTCCGCGCGTGTTGTGTCCAATGGCCGCGGATTTGGCAAGAGTTGGGGCGAGTATGCGTGGCTTAGCCCGGCGGGAGGACCTCGAGTTCGACCTTGTCGGGATAGAAGGCGAGATGGCCCTTGATCGCCGCGACGGCGGGATAGGGCGTCTCGTAGCTCCACACGGCGTTGTCGCCGCCTTCGCCGTCGAGGCTGAAGTAGCGCGCCTCGCCCTTGTGCGGGCAATGTGTGCGATGGTCGCTCGGCGTCAGCCGGTCCATCGCGACATCGCCGCGCGGCAGGTAGAAGACCGTGGGATAATCGGCTTCCTCGAGCGCGAGCGCATGCCCCGAATCGGCGATGTGGACGCCGTCGCGGTGGACGCGGACGCGGCCCGCGAAGGGCGTCACGCTGATCGGGTGGCCGTCGTCGCGTCGGGGCATCGCGCGCTCCTTCAATCGCCGAGGGTCAACGCCTATATCGGAGCAACGCCGGCCCCGCCGACGCGTTCCCTTCGCAGATTTCGGGATTCCCGCGATGCGCCTCTCCGTCCACGCGATGCTCGACTACACCATCGCGGGCGACGCCGATGTCCTCCTCCAGATCGAGGCGGCGCCCGGGCTCGGCGACCAGAATGTCGTCGAGGGGCGGATGACCGTCTCGACCGGCGCCGAGCTCCATCCCTTCCCCGCCGAGGAGGGGCTCGGGCGGCGGACCTGGACCCAGGGATCGGGGCCGTTCCGCGCCGACTATCGCGCGACGGTCACGGTCGAGCGGGCAGTTCCCGTGATCGCGGGGCTCCCCGCGATGCCCTATCACAAGCTCCCCCAGCTCGTCGTGACCTATCTCTGGCCGAGCCGCTATTGCCAGTCGGACCGGTTCGAGAGCTTCGTCCACAAGCACTTCGGCCAACATCAGGGGGGCGACAAGATCGCCGCGATGCTCGAATGGATGGGCGGCAAGCTCGACTATGTCTCGGGATGCAGCGATGCCAACACCACCGCGGTCGACACCTTTACCACGCGCGAAGGCATCTGCCGCGACTATGCGCATCTGATGATCGCCTTCGCGCGCGCGGCGGGGATTCCCGCGCGGATGGTCTCGGCCTATGCGTGGCAGCTCGACCCGCAGGATTTCCACGCGGTGGTCGAGGTCTGGCTCGACGACGCCTGGCATCTTGTCGATCCGAGCGCGCTCGCGCCGATCGACGGGCTCGCGCGGATCGTCGTCGGCCGCGACGCGACCGACATCGCCTTCATGACGATCTTCGGCGCGGCGACGCTCAACCGGCAGACCGTCGAGGTCAGCCGGATCGATTGAGCGCTCAGATCACGATGAAATCGCTCGCCGCGAGCGCGGTCCCCGGCGCGAGCGTGGCGATCAACACATGCGCGCCCGCGCCCGAGCCGTCGGCATCGAACCAGAGCTTGCCGATCGAGGCCTTGTAGATGATGCGGTCGTTGGCGTCCTGCGCCGAGGTTCCGGCGCGGAAGGCGCTCGGGGCGAGGGCGCCCGGCGGCAGTCCGAAAACCGAATCCTCCAACGCGATCTGGTCGCCCGCCGCGAAGCCCAGGCTGTCCGCGTCGGCGGCGAGCGTGCTCGCGAGCACATAGCGGTCCGCGCCGCCCAGCCCGTTGAGCACATCGGCCCCCGCTCCGCCGGCGAGCGTATCGGCGCCCCCGCTTCCGGTGAGCGTGTCGGCGCCGTCGCGCCCGCTGATCGAGTCGCTGCCCTTCCCTCCCGTGATGACATTGGCGAGCGCGTCGCCCGCGAGCACGTCCGCCTTCTTCGAGCCGATCAGCTGCTCGATCCCGCTCAGCACATCGCCCGCCGCATCGCCCACCGTCCCCGCCCCGGCCGCGAGGTCGACCGCCACGGGCGCGGTCGATTTGGCATAGCTCGCGACATCGATCCCCGCGCCGCCGATCAGCACATCGGCCTCCGCGCCTCCAGCGAGCGTGTCATTGCCGTCCTCACCCGTCAGCGTGTCCTCGCCCGTCGAGCCTTCGGCCGAATCGTTGCCTGATCCGAGCGAAACCTCGTCGCTGCCAGTGCCGCCGAGCGCCAGGTCGTCACCCGATCCGCCCTCAATCGCGTCGCCACCGAAGCCGCCTTCGATCCGGTCCGCGCCGCTGCCGCCTTCGATCTCGTCATCGCCGTCCAGCCCGCGCAGCGTGTCGTTGCCGCCGAGCCCCTCGAGCGTGTCGTCGCCCGCGCCGCCCGAGATCATCTGCGCGATTTGCGTTCCGATGCGGCGGACATCGCCTTCGGGCGCGCGGCCGAAGATCACATAGCTCTCTCCGGCATAGCTATCGCCATTGGGGTCGGCCGAGCTGGCCCCGACCACCAGATCGTCGAAGCCGTCTCCGTTGACATCGCCCGCCGAGGACACCGAATCGCCGCTCACGTCATTCGCATCGATCCCGTCGATCCGAAAGCCGTTCGTCCCGTTGAGGGTCGCTAGATCGAGGCTGGCGGCGAAGCCATCCGCCTTGCCAAACACGACATAGCTTTCGCCGGCGACCGAGTCGGCGGCGGAAGCGCCGATCACCACGTCGTCGAAACCGTCGCCATTGACGTCGCCCGCCGAGGCGACCGAGATGCCGCTCTGGTCATTCGCGTCGATCCCGTCGATGCGGAAGCCGTTGGTTCCGTGGAGGCCCGCGAGATCGATCGCGGCGGCGAAGCCGGCGCCTGAACCGAACACTACGTAGCTCTCGCCGGCATAGCTGTCGCCATTGGGATCGGCGAAAAGCGCGCCGACGATCACATCATCGAACCCGTCGCCGTTGACGTCTCCCGCCGAAGCGACCGAGCGGCCGCTGCGGTCGAGCGGATCGATTCCGTCGAGGCGGAAGCCGTTGGCGCCGTCGAGGCCGGCGAGATCGATGCTCGCGGCGAACCCCGCACCCGATCCGAACACCACATAGCTCTCACCGGCAAAGGCGTCGCCATTGGGATACGCGCGATAAGCGCCGATGATAAGATCGTCGAACCCGTCGCCGTTGACGTCCCCCGCCGAGGCGACCGAGCGGCCGCTTTGATCGCCCGAATCGATCCCGTCGATACGGAAGCCATTGGTCCCGTCGAGGCTGGCGAGATCGATCGCGGCGGCGAACGCCGCCCCCGATCCGAACACCACATAGGTTTCACCGGCATAGGAATCGCCGCCCGGATCGCCGCCACGCGCGCCTATCAGGATGTCGTCGAAGCCGTCGCCATTGACGTCGCCCGCCGAGGACACCGATCGCCCGCTGTCGTCGATCACGTCGATCCCGTCGAGGCGAAAGCCGTTCGACCCGTCGAGCGAAGCAAGATCGAGGGTCGCGCCGAAGCCCCCCGCCCGGCCGAACACGACATAGCTCTCGCCCTCCGAAAGGCCGACCGGATCGGCGAGATAGGCGCCGATGATAACGTCATCGAAGCCGTCGCCGTTGACATCGCCCGCCGAGGCGACCGAAAAGCCGCTGTAATCGCCCGCGTCGATTCCATCGAGGCGGAAGCCGTTCGACCCGTCGAGGCTCGCCGGGTCGAGGCTCGCGGCGAACCCGCCCGCCTTGCCGAACACGATGTAGCTCTCGCCCGCGCCCGAGTCGGCGCCAAATGCGCCGATGATGATGTCGTCGAAGCCGTCGCCGTTGACATCCCCCGCCGAGGCGACCGAGCGGCCACTGCGGTCGTTAGGGTCGATGCCGTCGATGCGGAAGCCGTTGGTCCCATCGAGCGCGGCAAGCGAAATGGCGGCGGGAAAGTCCGACGCGATCGGGGAAAGCGATGCCTTCGCCGCGTCGCCCGACGCATCCGCCGCGAGGCGGAACTCGTCCGCCAAAACACGCCCCGCGCCCTCTTGTCGCTGAAGATGCCCGAACCTGAACGCGAAATCGCCGTCGCCGGTGAGTATGAAGGCGGTGCGGTCAGCCATCACGCCAAGCCCTCCCAAGCCATAAAGCGCGCGACCCTGGTCGGTGAAACGCTATGCCTCTCCGGCACGGCAGTCAACGCGCACGACGTTCGTCGTTTGGTCGATCCCGATTCGCCATTCGTCGAGCCCCGCGCGTTTGGCGCGGAATTACGCGCGCATTCGTCGAACGACGCGCGACGGGGCGCGCCGACTCGCATAATCGAAAACTCGACGGCGGGCGCGAAGCAGCCAAGCTCCGGTCCGGGACCGTCATCAAACACAGGCCGCCAAAGGCCCGCAACTGTCAGCCCCGCTGGCGGCCAAGGTTCAGGAGATACCCCATGTCCATCGCCTCGAAATTTCTCGCACTCGGCGCAGCGCTCGTCGTCACCGCTACCGGCACCGTCGCCGCGACCAGCCCCGCGCAGGCGCAGACCTTCTCGGTCACCGTCCCCACCGCCGACCTCGATCTCGACTCGGCCTACGGCATGTCGACGATCCGCGCGCGGATCAACCGCGCGGCGGGCCAGGTCTGCGGCCGCGTCGAGATGCGCGACCTCGTCCAGGCCAATAATTTCCGCTCCTGCTACGGCGAGGCGATCGCGGGCGCCGAGGCGCAGCTCGCCACGGTGACGCTGCTCGCGAGTGCCCAGCCGATCGCGGTCGCCGCCGCCTCGCGCTGATCCCATTCACCCCGCCGGCTGGCGACACTCCCCGGCCGGAGCCATGGACGCCCCCGGGTTCCCTTGCCCAGGGGCGTCTTTGCGTTCGGGCTCGGAGCGGTCGACGAGCGCTCGCCTATTCGCAGCTCGCGGCGCGGCGCGCGGCGGGGAGCTGCTCGGATATGTCGCTCCTCAGCCCGTCGCCGAACACCTCGCGCAGCTCCTGGAAGGCGAGGCAGGCGCGGTCGGCGTAGTTGAGCTGGGTGAGCGCGACGCCGAGGTAGAACAGGCTGTCGGCCGCGCGCTCGCCGTTGGGCAGGTCGCGATAGTTGTCGACGAAAATCTCGACCGCGTTGGCGGGCTTGCCCTCGTCGAGGTAGGCGCGGCCGAGCAGGTTGCGCGCATAGCTTTCGAAGCGGTGGCCCGGAAACTCCTCGATCGTCGCGCGGAGCTGCTCCTGCGCGGCGGGATAGTCGCGGTCGCGCCAGAGGCGATAGCCGCGGACGTAAGAGGCCTCGCCGGCGTCGCTCGGCAGATCGGGATCGGCGCCAGCAGGGCCGATCGGCGCGCCGTCGGGAAGGGGGACGGGATCGGCGGACTCCTCATCCATGCGCGGCGGATCGGCCGGCGGCTCGTCGCCGAGTTCCTCGCCCGTGATCGGCGGATCGATGCGGTTGTCCTCGACGCCGAGCATCGGCGCGGGCGGCGCGGCGGCGGCCTCCATCGCGGCGAGCCGCGCCTCGATCTGGCCGATGCGATATTCGTTCTGCTCGATGGTGTTGGTGATATCGGCGAGCCGCGCCTCGAGCGCCGAGATGCGCTCGGTGAGGTCGACGATCGGGCCGGTCGAGCCGCCCGGCGGGGGCTGCCCCGGCGCGGCGGGCTGGATCTCGGGCTCGAAGAATTGCGGATTGCCGCCGGGGAAGACCTCGCGCTGCACCGCGCGCAGCTGGCGCTCGACGAGATCAAGCCGGTCGTCGAGCTCGGCCGCGTCCTGGCCCAGCGCGGGCGCGGCGACGCCGAGCAGCAGGGCGGCGATCACGAACGGGCGCATGGGCGAAGCCTCCTTTGAACTGATGCGGGGCATTTCTGGCGCGGCCAAGCTGTCGCCAGGCTTAAGGGCGGCTGAAGGCGGGGCGCGGCTCGGTCGCATTGGCGGTCGCCGCGGCCCTGGTGGC
>JACMKH010000005.1 GCA_014380205.1 Sphingomonadaceae bacterium | reverse complement strand
GCGCCGTTCGCCATATTCGCGCAGCCGGCGCGGCACGGGGACGCCGCGCTCGATCCAGCCGCCGTGGAACGAGCCCCATTCCCAGGCCGCGACGACGGCGAGCACCGCGACCGACGCGATGCCGAGCGCGAGCGGCGCGGGATGCCCGACTGCGCCCCACAGCGCGATGAGCCCGAACAGCCCCAGCCCGACAAGATGCGAGAGCGGCCACCACGATCGGCCGCTGGTCGCGCGCTTGAGCACCATCGCGCCCGCGAGGAACAGCGCGGGCCCGCCGATCGCGACCCATAGGAATAGCGGCTCGGCATGGCCGCGCGGGTGCGCGAGCATCATCTCGTCGCAGACCGCGGTGACCACGATCCCCGCGACGATCGGGATGTGCGCATAGGTGTAGATGTCGCGCGCGACGCGGCCGGCGTCGGCGTGATGCTCGATATGATGCGCGGCGCGGCGCATGCCGAGATCGAAATAAACCCACCACATCGCGACCGATCCCGCGAAGGCGGTGAGGAAGGCGGCGACCGCCGGCCAGCCCCATGCCATCCCGGCGAAGGTCGCGCCGGTGACGAGGACGCCTTCGCCGAGCGCGATGATGATCAGCAGCGCGCAGCGCTCCGCCATGTGGCCGCCCGACGAAAGGCCGAAATCGGTCGTCGCCGAATAGCCCAGCCCGGGAATCCAGAACAGGGCCATCGGCGCGGCATAGTTGATCGCGATCGCCACGCCCCACAGGATCAACCGCATCTCCTCCGCCGCCAGCGCGCCCCAGATCCAGAACGGCGCGGACAGCACGAACCACAGGTTCGCGCGCAGCAGGTTGCGGCTGGTCTCGGGCCGCTCGCGCCGCATGACGCGAACGAGGAAGCCGGTTCGCCCGATCTGCATCGCGAGATAGGCGAGCGCGAACACCAGCCCCTTGTCGCCGAACGCGCCGGGGATGCTGGCGCTCATCGCGAGGCTGGCGAGCATGACGAGGAAGATCATGATGCGCACCGCCGGCCGCTCGGGATCGAGCCAGTTGGTCGCCCAGGCCATGTACGTCCACGCCCACCACACCGCGAGGAACAGCATCAGCGTCTCGAGCACGCCGGCGAGATCGTGGTGCGCGAGCAGATAGTGCGAGAGCTGGGTTATCGCGAAGACGTAGACAAGATCGAAGAACAGCTCGGCATAGCCTACTGTCGCGTGACCGTCGGGCCCGACTTCGCGCAACAGCGATCGCTTCGCCGATTTGCTTTCCGCTGCCATTCGAACGCTCCCCGTTTCGCTTGGTTCGCCGAACCTATCTGATGGGGTTGAGCCGGCCAATCTCCTAAAGTTCGCTGAGAGGACCATCGCTTGCGGAAGCATCAGCCATCCCGGCACAGCGAAATGCCCGCACCTTTCCTATGAAAAGAGCCCCCGGTTCGCGCATCCGATCAGCAACAAAATGCCCAGGAGAGAAGCACTACAACGGTATATTATCATGCTTTTTCCACGGGTTCTCCAGCGCCTTCCCGCGCAGCTTCCGCAGCCCCAACGCAATCCGCGGCCGCGTCGCGTGGGGCATGATCACCTCGTCGATGAAGCCCTTGCTCGCCGCGACGAAGGGGTTGGCGAAGCGCGCCTCATATTCCGCCGTCCGCGCGGCGATCTTGTCCGCGTCGCCGATGTCCTGGCGGAAGATGATCTCGACCGCGCCTTTCGCGCCCATCACCGCGATCTCTGCGGTCGGCCAGGCATAGTTCAAATCGCCGCGCAGGTGCTTGGAGGCCATCACGTCGTACGCCCCGCCATAGGCCTTGCGCGTGATCACGGTGATCTTGGGGACGGTCGCCTCGGCATAGGCGAAGAGCAGCTTGGCGCCGTTCTTGATGATGCCGTTATGCTCCTGCGCGACGCCGGGGAGGAAACCGGGGACGTCGACGAAGGTGACGATGGGGATATCGAAGGCGTCGCAGAAGCGGACGAAGCGCGCGGCCTTCTTCGATGAGGCGATGTCGAGCACGCCCGCGAGCACGGTCGGCTGGTTGGCGACCACGCCGACCGTGCGGCCCTCGATCCGCCCGAAGCCGACGATGATGTTGGCCGCGTGGGCGGGCTGGAGCTCGAAGAAATCGCCCTCGTCGACAGTCTTTCGGATCAGCTCGTGCATGTCGTAGGGCTGGTTCGACGAAGCGGGGATCAGCGTGTCGAGGCTCGGCTCCTCGCGGTCCCAGGGATCGTCGGTCGGCCGCTCGGGTACATCGACGCGGTTCGAGGCGGGGAGGAAATCGACAAAATCGCGCGCGGCGAGCAAGGCCTCGATGTCGTTCTCGAAGGCGACGTCGGCGACGCCCGATTTGGTCGTGTGGGTGACCGCGCCGCCCAGCTCCTCCTGCGTGACGACCTCGTTGGTCACAGTTTTCACGACATCGGGGCCGGTGACGAACATATAGCTCGAATCCTTCACCATGAAGATGAAGTCGGTCATCGCGGGGCTGTAGACCGCGCCGCCCGCGCACGGCCCCATGATCATGCTGAGCTGCGGGACGACCCCGCTCGCGAGGACGTTGCGCTGGAACACCTCGGCATAGCCGCCGAGGCTCGCCACCCCCTCCTGAATGCGCGCGCCGCCCGAATCGTTGATCCCGATCACGGGCGCGCCGACCTTCATCGCGGAATCCATGATCTTGCAGATTTTCTGGGCGTGGCGCTCGGAGAGCGAGCCGCCGAACACGGTGAAATCCTGGCTGAAGACATAGACGAGGCGGCCGTTGATCGTTCCCGAACCCGTGACCACGCCGTCGCCGGGAATGACCTGCTCGGTCATGCCGAAATCGACGCAATTGTGCTCAACATAGCGGTCGAGCTCCTCGAACGAGCCCTCGTCGAGCAGCACGTCGATCCGCTCGTGCGCGGTGAGCTTGCCCTTGGCGTGCTGCGCGTCGATCCGCTTCCGCCCGCCGCCGAGCCGCGCTTCCTGACGGCGGCGTTCGAGGTCTTCGAGGATGTGGTGCATATCGTTCTCCCCCTCCCTTGAAAGGGAGGGGGATGATTGAGTCAATCCTCGGCCAGCATCCGGATAATGCCGGAAAAGTCCTTTTTGGCGCCGTCTCCTGCCACGAACGCCTCGTAAAGTTCGGCTGCGCGCCGCCCCATCGGCGTCGCGGTTCCGCTCGCCTCCGCCGCCTCGAGCGCGAGCCGCAGATCCTTGAGCATCAGCGGCGCGGCGAAGCCGCCTTCGTAATCGCGATCGGCGGGGGTTTCGGGGCCGACGCCCGGCACCGGGCAATAGCTCGTCATCGACCAGCTCTGGCCCGAGGCCTGCGAGGAGATGTCGTAGAAGGTTTGCAGGTCGAGCCCGAGGTCGCGCGCGAGGTTGAACGCTTCGCAGGTCGCGACCATCGTCGCGCCGAGCAGCATGTTGTTGCAGATCTTGGCCGCCTGCCCCGCCCCAGCTTCGCCCGCGTGAATCACGGCCTTGCCCATCGCCGCGAGCACGGGCTCGGCGCGCGCGAACGCCTCCGCCGTTCCGCCCACCATGAAGGTCAGCGTCCCCGCGTTCGCCGCCGCGATGCCGCCCGAGACGGGCGCGTCGACCATCGCGAAGCCCTTGGCCTCGGCCGAAGCGGCGGTCACGCGCGCGGTGGCGACGTCGATGGTGGAGCAATCGATAAAGAGCGCGCCCGGCGCGGCGTTGGGGAGGACATCCTCGGCATAAACTGAGGCGACATGCTTTCCCGCGGGAAGCATTGTGATGACGGCGTCGGCGCCCCCGACCGCCGCCGCGCCACCCTCGGCGATCCGGCACCCGGCCTCGCGCGCGCGCTCGCAGGCATCCTCGACGAGATCGAAAGCGGCGACATGGTAGCCCGACTTGGCAAGGTTCGCCGCCATCCCGCCGCCCATATTGCCGAGCCCGATGAAGGCGATGGTGGTCACACGACTTCCTTGGTGTGAAGAGACCACCCGTCCTGCTGAACCCATGCACGCCCTTTGTCGGTCAACAGGAATCGCGGCACCTTGGTCGAACCATCGAACTGGAGGTAGCCGTCGCGCTCCAAGCGGCTCATGACCGAACGGTCCATCCAAAGGACGCGTCGGTGAAGGCGGATGCCCGTCGCGTAGATGGCGTCTTCGCCGGCGATACGGAGATAGGCCCGCAAATATCCGAGGCTGCGCGTCGTTTCCGAACGCTCATTGTCCGGCGTGTTTTGATGCCACCATTCCAGGCTGCCTGCTTCGCCACGTTCCCCGTCTCGAACAGTGAATGCCGAACGCTCCGCCCAATCGACACGATCGAGTTCCTCATTGAGGATTGCGTTCGCCCTCGTTTCCCGAACTCTGTTCATTTCCCCTTCCAATCCGCCGCCCGCTTGTCGACGAATGCGGCCATCCCCTCCTTCTGGTCCTCGGTGCCGAACAGGCCGTGGAACAGCCGACGCTCGAAGGCGATGCCCTGGGCGAGCGTGGTCTCGAACGCCGCGTTGACCATCTCCTTGGTCGCGATCGCCGCGAGCGGGGCCATGCCGGCGATCGCCTCGGCGGTCTTGAGCGCCTCGTCGAGCAGATCGGCGGCGGGGACGACCTTGGCGACCAGCCCGAGCCCCTCGGCCTCCGCCGCGTCCATCATCCGCCCGGTGAGGCACATTTCCATCGTCTTGGCCTTGCCGATCGCGCGCGCCATGCGCTGCGATCCGCCCATCCCGGGCGTCACGCCGAGCTTGATCTCGGGCTGGCCGAATTTGGCGTTGTCCCCCGCGATGATGAAATCGGCCATCATCGCCACCTCGCAGCCACCGCCCAGCGCATAGCCCGAGACCGCCGCGATCCACGGCTTGCGCGTCGCGGTGACTCGCTCCCAGCCCGAGAAATGATTGTTGGCGTACATGTCGGCGAAGTCCTGGCTCGACATCTCCTTGATGTCCGCCCCCGCCGCGAACGCCTTCTCGCTCCCCGTGACGACCGCGCAGCGTTGCGCGGGATCGGCGTCATAGGCGCCGAGCGCCTCGATTAGCTCGCTCAGCACCTGGTTGTTGAGCGCGTTGAGCGCCTGCGGACGGTTGAGCGTGATCAACGTGACCGCGCCGCGCGCCTCGACGAGGATCGTCTCAAACGACATGGCTTTCTCCTCCGCCCTGCATGCGGACATAGCTTCCCGGCGCGGGCTCGATCGGCTTGAGCTTGCCGCCGCCGACCTTGCGCGCGGGGACGCGATCCTCGCCCTCGCGGACCAGCCAGCGCTGCCAGTCGGGCCACCACGAGCCTTCGTGGCGTTCCGCGCCCTCCATCCAGTCCTCGGCGCTTTCGGGCAGCGCCTCGTTGGTCCAATAACCGTGCTTGTTCGCGGCGGGCGGGTTGACCACACCGGCATTGTGCCCCGATCCGCCGAGCACGAAGCGCGTCGGCCCGCCGAACAGCCGCGCGCCGTCATAGGTCGCCTGCCAGCCCGAGACGTGATCGTCCTTGAGCGAGATCGCCATCACTGGGGTCTCGACCTTGGCGAGATCGACGGACGCGCCGCCGACGACCACACCGCCGGGCCGGGTCAGCGCGTTCGCCCGCTGGATCTCGCGCGCCCAGTCGAGCAGGAACGCCTTGGGGATGTTCGCCCCGTCGGCGAACCAGTGGAGCAGGTCCGATGGCGGCGCCTCGCGGTCGAGCAGATAATGGCTCACCACTGAGGACCAGATCAGATCGTTGGCGCGGACCACGCTGAACAGCGCCTGGAGATCGTGCGCCGAGATATAGCCGCGCTTCTCGAGATGGCGCTCGAGCGCCGCGAGCTGCTGGTCCTCGCCGAAGGTCGCCCATTGGCCGAGCTTGGAGAAGTCGAGCAAGGTTCCGATCAGCGTGGCCGAGGCGATGCGATCGGCTTGCCCGCGCGCCGCCGCGACGCCGAGCGTGATCGCGAGCAAGGTCCCGCCCATGCAGAAGCCGAAGATGTCGGTCTCGCGCTCGCCGGTGACTTTCTCGATGACATCGAGCGCGGCGAGGGGGCCGAGCGCGACATAATCGGCGATGCCCTTGTCGGCGAGATCTGGGCCGGGGTTGATCCACGAGATCACGAACACGGTGTGGCCCTGCTCGACCATCCAGCGCAGCAGGCTGGTGTGCGGCTGGAGATCGAGCACGTAAAATTTGTTCACCAGCGGGGGGATGTAGAGCAGCGGGCGGCGATGGACCTTCTTGGTCAGCGCCTCATACTGGATCAGCTCCATCATCTCGTTGCGGAAGATCACGCTCCCCTTGGTCGCCGCGATCGTCTCGCCGAGCACGAAGCTCTGGCCCGCGCGGCGCACGGGCAGCCTGGCCTCGGTCGCCGCATCGGCGAGCAGGTTGGCAAGGCCCGAGAGCAGGCTGATCGATCCGGTCTCGATCGCGCGGCGGATCGCCTCGGGGTTGGTGAAGGCGAAATTGGCGGGCGAGAGCGCGTCGAGATAGCTTTGCGTGAAGAAGCGCGCGCGCGTCCGCGTCGCGTCGTCGATCCCTTCGGCGTCGTCGATCAGCGCGGTCGCCTGACGGCTCGCGAGCAGATAGGCCTGTTTGAGATAGTCGAACACCGGCTCCTCGGACCACGCCGCATCGCCGAAGCGCCGGTCGCCGCGCGCGGGCTCCACCAGCGGCACCTGCCTCGCCCCGCTGATGCCAAGCGCGGTCCGTCGCCAAAGCTCCATCCATTCGGAGCTCGCCGCGCGGCTCGCCTCGAGCACGCCGAGCGGATTGGTCCAGAGCTGCGCGGTGAACTCGGCGAAGGCGCGCGCGGGCGCGGTCGGATCGTATGCGACGGGGGGCGACCCGGCGCCCGCGCCGCGCATGTTGGCCTGCATCAGCGCGGTCGCGTTCTCGACGACGCGCGTCCAGGCGTCGGCGAGCTCGGCGGGATCGGGGGCGGTGTCGGGCAGTGTCCAGAGGGAGCGCTCGCGAGTGTCGGTCATTGCAATTCCTCCAGCGGCGTCCAGGCCTCGCGCGCGGGCAAAGGCTCGAATATGCGATCGATCATCTCGTCGGCGACCTCCTCGGGCGTCGCTGGGGTCCAGCGCGGCGCATTGTCCTTGTCGATCAGCAGCGCGCGCACGCCTTCGATGAAGTCGGGATGCCGGAACATGCGCACGACGATGCCATATTCGAGCCGCATCTCGTCGAGAAAGTGAAACTGCCTCGGGCTCTCGACGAGCAGCCGAAGCGAGACCTTGCACGCGGTGGGCGATTTGGTCCCGAGTGTCGCCAACTCCTTCTTTGCCCAATCCGATCCGTCGGCGGCGAGCGCGGCGAAAATGTCCTCGAGCCGGTCCGAGGCGAAGCAGCGGTCGATGATCGCGTAATTATCGACGATTCTCGCCGGCGGGGGCTCGATCTGGGCGGCGCGCAGGATCGCCTCGACGTGCTCGGGAACCTCGATCAGCTCGCGCTTGACATCCGCGAGCCGGTCCGAGGGGATGTAATGCGTGGCGAGCCCCAGCGCGACGCACTCGGCGCCGTCGAGCCGCGCGCCGGTGAGCGCGAGGAATTGCGCGATCCGTCCGCGCAGCCGCGACAGATAGCGGCCGCCGCCGACATCGGGAAACAGACCGATCGAGGTCTCGGGCATGGCGAGCACGGTGCGCTCGGTCGCGATGCGGTACTTGCACGGGCAGGCGATGCCGACGCCGCCGCCCATGGTGATCCCGTCCATGAACACGACCCCGCGCTTGGGGTAGGTGTACATCAGATGGTTGAGCCGATATTCCTGGAAGAAGAAGGCCTGCCCCGCCGCGCCATGCCCCTGGCTCGACCGCGCGATGGTGATCACATCGCCGCCCGCGCAGAAGCCGCGTCCTTCGGCGTGATCGATCAGCACCAGCTTCACCGCCGGATCGCCGAGCCATTCGAGCAGCGCGCCGGTCATCGCCTGGACCATGTCGAGGTCGAGCGCGTGGAGCGCCTTGGGGCGGTTGAGGCTGATCCGGCCGACACGCCCTTCCCCCTCGACGAGCACGGGCGGCGGATCGGCCTCCTCGAGGGCCGCGACTGGACGGGGTGCGGCGCTCACTGGCGCGTCAGCTCGCGGCCGATGATCATGCGCATGACCTGATTGGTCCCCTCGAGGATCGAATGGACCCTGAGGTCGCGCCAGAAGCGCTCGATCGGATAATCCTGGAGATAGCCGTAGCCGCCGTGGAGCTGGAGCGCGCGGTCGACGATCGACGATCCCGAATCGGTCGCGAGGCGCTTGGCCATCGCCGCGAACCTGGTCTTGTCGGGGGCGTTCTCGGTGACCTTGACCGCCGCCACGTAGAGCAGCATCCGCGCGGCCTGGAGTTCCGTCTCCATATCGGCGAGCGTGAACTGGGTGTTCTGGAAATCGGCGATCGGCTGGCCGAATTGCTTGCGCTCCCGGGTATAGGCGATCGCCTCGTCGAGGCAGCGCTGCGCGCCGCCCAGCGAGCAGGCGCCGATGTTGAGCCGCCCGCCGTCAAGCCCCATCATCGCGATGCGGAAGCCCTCGCCCTCGCCGCCCACAAGGTTTTCCACAGGGACGCGCACAGAATCGAAGTTGACCTGCGCTGTCGGCTGCGAATGCCAGCCGAGCTTCTTTTCTAACGCGCCGAAGCTGACCCCCTCCATGGCTTTCTCGATGACGAGGCACGAAATGCCCTTGGGCCCCTCGACGCCGGTGCGGACCATGGTGACGTAGATGTCGTTCTCGCCGCCGCCAGAGATGAACGCCTTCGAGCCGCTGACGACATAATGGTCGCCCTCCTTGACCGCCTTGGTCTTGAGCGCCGCGGCGTCCGATCCCGATCCGGGCTCGGTCAGACAGTAGGAGGCGATGTGCTCGCAGGTGACGAGGCTCGGCAGATATTTGTCCTTGACCGCCTGGCTGCCGAAGCGGTCGATCATCCAGCTCGCCATGTTGTGGATCGAGATGAACGCGCTGGTCGATGGGCAGCCATAGGCCATCGCCTCCATGATCAGCGCCGCCTCGAGCCGCCCGAGCCCGATCCCGCCCGCCTCCTCCGAGACATAGATCGATCCGAACCCCAACCCCGCCGCCGCGACGACGACCTCGCGCGGAAAGATATGCTTCTCGTCCCACTCCGCGGCGTGCGGCGTGATCTCGTCGGCGGTGAATTTCAGCGCCATCTCCTGGATCTGGCGCTGCTCGTCGGTGAGGTCGAACTGGCTCATGCGGCCTCTATAACGGCTTCGGCCTCGATCTCCACGCGCCATTCGGGCCGGTAGAGCGCACTGACCGCAACCAGCGTCGCGGTCGGCCGCGCGGGCTTCATCCAGCGCGCGTGGGCGGCGCTGACCGCGTCGGCGTCGGCGATGTCGGTGACGAACATCCGCACGCGAACGACGTCCTCGGCGCGCCCGCCGAGCTGCTCGATCTGGCCGACGATCAGCGCGAAGCAGCGATCGGCCTGCGCGCCCGCGTCGCCCGGCGTGCTGGACCCGTCATCCTCGATCGGCGCGGTGCCCGAGACGAGGATGCGGCCACCGACGCGCATCGCGCGGCAAAAGCCGATCTGCTCCTCGAAGGGCGAGGCGGATTGGGTGCGGCGGCGATCAGCGCGCGGGTGGGATGTCGGCATTCTGATCTCCGCATTCTGGCGCTTCGCGTCGGTGAGCAATTCTAGGCGGCCGCTCCGGCCTCGGCAAACGCCTCGACCGCGCGCTCCAGCTCTTCGCGCGTGTGTGTCGCCGAGATCTGGGTGCGGATGCGGGCGCGGCCTTTGGGCACGACCGGATAAGAGAAGGCGATGACGTAGACGCCCCTCGCGAGCAGCGCCTCGGCGAGCGCGGCGGCGCGGCGGGCGTCGTGGAGCATGACCGGTATGATCGGATGCTCGCCGGTGAGGAGCTCGAAGCCCGCCGCCTCGAGTCCCTCGCGAAAGAAGCGCATGTTGTCGCGGAGCCGCGCGCGCAGGTCGTCGCCGGCCGCCGCCAGTTCGACCGCCTTGAGCGCGCCCGCGACCATCGTGGGGGCGACCGTGTTCGAGAAGAGATAGGGGCGCGAGCGCTGGCGGAGAAGCTCGACGATCTTCGCGCCCGCGCTCGTGAACCCCCCGCTGGCGCCGCCGAGCGCCTTGCCGAGCGTGCCGGTGATGATGTCGATTCGGTCCATCACGCCGCAATGCTCGGGCGTGCCGCGGCCGTGCGCGCCGACGACACCGGTGGCGTGACTGTCGTCGACATGGACGAGCGCGCCATAGCGCTCGGCGAGCTCGCAGATCGCCGCGAGCGGCGCGATATAGCCGTCCATCGAGAAGACGCCGTCGGTCGCGATCAGCTTGAAGCGCGCGCCCGCGGCGCCGGCCGCCTGGAGCTGCGCTTCGAGATCCGCCATGTCGGCGTTACGGTAGCGGTAGCGCCGCGCCTTGCAGAGGCGGACGCCGTCGATGATCGAGGCGTGGTTGAGCTCGTCGGAGATCACCGCGTCCTCCTCGCCGAGCAGGGTTTCGTAGAGCCCGCCATTGGCGTCGAAGCACGAGGGATAGAGGATCGTGTCCTCCATTCCGAGCCATTGCGAAATCTGGTCCTCCAGCGCTTTGTGGACCGACTGGGTGCCGCAGATGAAGCGCACCGAGGCCATGCCATAGCCCCAGCGATCGAGCCCTTCGCGCGCGGCGGCCCTGACGCGCTCGTCCTGCGCAAGGCCGAGATAGTTGTTGGCGCACAGGTTGATCAGCTCGCCGCCCGACGCGACCTCGACATGCGAGCCCTGCGGCGTCGTGATCACGCGCTCGGTCTTGTAGAAGCCGGCCTCGCGGATGCCGGCGAGCTCACGCGCGAGATGCCGTTCGAATTTGTCGTCCATGCGGACCTCGCGGCAATGTTTCAGTTCGAAATATGCTCGTGGCCGCGCGGGAACCAGATACCGCGCTTGAGCCAATTTCCCATATTGGGGATGACGTGTCCTTGGTCCAATTCATCGGCGCTGCGGACAAGGCTTGCTCGGGTCGCCGGGAGACCGAAGGCCGCTTCGAAAATCTCAAGCGCATCAGTCTCTGAGCACGCGGTGATTCCGACCCCAAGGCTGCCTTCAACATCAATCCAATACGATTGCATCACAGCCCTTGCGCTCAATCCCAGCGGAGCACGACCTTGCCCGTGCCGCCCTGGAGCATCGCTTCGAAGCCGCTCTCGAACTCCTGATAGGGCAGGCGATGCGTGATGATCGGCGAAAGATCGAGCCCCGACTGGATCATCACGCTCATCTTGTACCAGGTCTCGAAAATCTCGCGGCCATAAATGCCCTTCAAGGTCAGCATGTTGAAGATGACCTTGTTCCAGTCGATCGCGACCTCGCCCTCGGGGATGCCGAGCATCGAGACCTTGCCGCCGTGCGCCATGTTATCGAGCAGGTCGCGGAGCGCCGAGGGATTGCCCGACATTTCGAGGGC
>JACMKH010000388.1 GCA_014380205.1 Sphingomonadaceae bacterium | reverse complement strand
GGGCCGGCTGCTCGCCGCGGGCGACCCGATGATTGCCGGCTTCGATTGACTCAGGGCGTCGGTCCCACCGGGGTTGCGTTCCGCGCCGGGCGCGCGCTGTCGAGGATCGCGAGGATCGACGCCCCGCGCGCGTCGCGCCGAGCGTAATCGCGCGCCGACATGCCGATGACGTTGTCGGTGAGATCGGGATTGGCCCCCGCATCGATCAGCTGGCGGACGACCTCCGTATTGTGTTGCTGGACGGCGAGGATCAGCGGCGTCTCGCCGCGGTTGTTGGTCGCGTCGACGGTGGCCTCGACGACGAGCAGCCAGCGCGTGCCCTCGGGATAGCCCATCTGCGCGGCGATATGGAGCGGCGCGTCGCCGTCGCGGTTGCGCAGATTGGGGTTGGCCTCGGCGCGCAGCAGGTAGAGCAGCCATTCGGTGTCGCGCGCGCGCGTGACGATATGGAGCGCGCCATCGCCGGTGTCGCGGTCGCGCGTGTCGATCACGGCGCTGCCGGGCTGGCCGAGCACGCCGCTGACATCGGCGAAGTCGCGGTCCTTGACGCCCTGAATGAAGGTGTAGCTCGCCGAATATTGCGCCGCCGCGGGCGCGGGGGTGAGCATCGCCGCCGCGGCGAGCGAGGCGATCCACGCCAATCGCCTCGGGCCTGACCCGCCAAAGCGCATGTTCGCATGTCCTCCGTGCTTGAAAAGCGGACCTTAGCAAAGCATGTCTGGCCTTGCCATGAACGAATTTTCGCGGATTTCCGCGCGCTTCCCCTCCTTCGCGCCAGCGCTGGCCCTCGCGCTTGCGGCCTGCGGCGGCCCCGCCGAGACGCCGCCGCTCGCGGGCGCGCGCCTCGGCGGCCCCTTCGCGCTGATCGGCGAGGATGGCGCGACCGTGCGCGACAGCGATTTCGCGGGCCGCTACCGGCTGATCTATTTCGGCTACACCTCGTGCCCCGACGTCTGCCCACTCGACGCGCAGAACATCGGCGCGGGGATGCGGCTGCTCGAGCGCGAGGATCCCGATCTGGCGGGCCGCGTCCAGCCGATCTTCGTCACGGTCGATCCCGCGCGCGACACCCCAGCCGTGCTTGCTCGCTTCACCGACGCCTTCCATCCGCGCATGATCGGGCTCACCGGATCGCAGGCGCAGATCGCCGCGGTCGCGCGCGCTTATGGCGTCGCTTTCGATGCGCACGACGAGGGCGGCGAGGAGAATTATCTCGTCGATCACAGCCGCCAGGCGATGCTGTTTGGCCCCGATGGCGCGCCGATCGCGCTGATCCCCCAGGATGAATCGGCCGAGGCGGTCGCCGCCGAAATCCGGCGCTGGGCGTCATGACGCCGCGCTATTGGGAAACCAAGCGGCTCGACGCGATGACGCGCAACGAATGGGAGGGGCTGTGCGACGGCTGCGGCAAATGCTGCGTCCACAAGCTCCTGGACGATGAAACCGGCGAGCTCCATCCGACCAACATCGCGTGCAAGCTGCTCGACCGCGACGCCGCGCGCTGCACCGACTATAGCCGCCGCCGCGCCTTAATCCCCGATTGCGTCCGGCTGACGCCCAGGCTGCTCGAGACGATCACCTGGCTGCCCAGCACCTGCGCCTACCGCCTGCTCCACGAGGGCGAGCCGCTGCCCGACTGGCATTATCTCGTGTGCGGCGACCGCGAGGCGGTCCACCGCGCGGGCGAATCGGTGCGCGGCTGGACGGTGTCCGAGACCGAGGCGGGCGATCCCGAGCACCATCTTGTCGACCGCGAGCTCTGATCTGGTCTTTCGCGGCGGCGGGCGCGAGCGACCGCTGACGCTCCGCCGGCACCCGCGCGCGCGGGGGATGAAGCTGGGCGTCGATCCGCGCGACGGGCGTGTCACGCTGACCTTGCCGCCGCGCGCTAGCGCGCGGATGGCGTTCGCCTGGGCGGAGGAGAAACGCGGCTGGATCGAGGCCGCGCTCGCGAATGGGCCCGCGCCGCGTGCGATCGTCGCCGGGGCGAGCGTGCCCTGGCGCGGCGATGAGGTCGCGATCGGCTGGGATCCGGCGTTGCCCCGCGCGGTCCGGCTCGACGGCGGCGCGTTGCGTTTCGGCGGTCCCATCGAATCGCTCTCGTCGCGCGTGATCGGCTGGATGAAGCGCGAGGCGCTCGGCGTGCTCGACGCGGAGACGCGCGCGATCGCGGCCGTTGTGGGCGTCGACATCGGTTGCGTCGGCGTCGGCGATCCGCGTGCGCGCTGGGGGAGCTGCGCTGCCAATGGCGACATCCGCTATAG
>JACMKH010000051.1 GCA_014380205.1 Sphingomonadaceae bacterium | reverse complement strand
CGGGCAGGGCGTCGCGCGCACGTTGCTCGGCGAGGCGGCGCGTCGCGCGGAGGCGATGGGCGGCAGCTATCTGCGCCTGTCGGTAGATGCGGCCAATCAGGCGGCGCGCGATTTCTATAGCGCCCAGGGCTTTCGCGACGCCGCCGATGAGCGGATGATGGTGCTCGAGGGCGACGCGTTCGCCGCGATGAGGGAGAATGAACGATGATGGCCCGCCTGCTGCTCTGCCTCGCCGCGCTGCTCGCGGTCGTTCCGGCGAATGCCCAAAGCCCTCGCGCACGCGATCTCGGCGTGCCCTTCCAGGGGACGCCGGGCCCGCTCAACGCGATCACCGATGTCGCGGGCGTCACCGTCGGCATGACCACGCTGATCGAGGGCGAGGGCGCGCACGCGGTGCGCACCGGCGTCACCGCGATCCTGCCGCGTGGACGCGATTCCTTTGCGCGCCCCGCCTATGCCGGCTGGTTCTCGCTCAACGGCAACGGCGAGATGACGGGGACGACCTGGATCGAGGAATCGGGGCTGCTCGAAGGGCCGGTGATGATCACCAACACGCACAGCGTCGGCGTGGTCCGCGACGCGGTGATCCAATGGCGCGTCGCGCGCGGCGTGGCGGACAACAGCGGCTATTGGTGGTCGCTCCCGGTCGTCGCCGAGACCTGGGACGGGGTGCTCAACGACATCAACGGCTTTCACGTCACGCGCGAGCATACGTTCGCCGCGCTCGACGCGGCGCGCGACGGGCCGGTCGCCGAAGGCAGCGTCGGCGGCGGGACGGGGATGATCTGCTACCAATTCAAATGCGGGACGGGGACGGCGTCGCGCGTGCTGACCGAGCGGCAGGGCGGCTACACGCTCGGCGTGCTCGTCCAGGCCAATCACGGCGGGCTGAGGCAGCTCACCGTCGCGGGGGTCCCGGTAGGGCGCGAGATCGCGGCCGCGGCAAGCGAGCGGCCCGAGCTGGGCTCGATCATCATCGTCATCGCGACCGACGCGCCGCTGCTCCCCCACCAGCTTCAGCGGCTTGCGCGGCGCGCGAGCCTCGGCCTCGCGCGCACCGGCGCGGTCTCGGGCAACGGCTCGGGCGACATCTTCGTCGCCTTCTCAACCGCCAACCCCGACGCGGGGGCCGACGAACCGCCGCCCGCGCAGCTGCTCGCCAACGACCGGATGGACCCCTTGTTCACCGCGACGGTCGAGGCGACCGAAGAGGCGATCGTCAACGCGCTCGTCGCGGGCCGCGAGATGACGGGTATCAATGGCGCGCGCATCCCCGCGATCGATCATGCGCAGCTCCGGGAAATTCTCGCGCGCTACAATCGCCTGCCCGCGCCCGCGCCATGAGATGGACGCTCGCCCTTGTCGCGGCGCTGGCGCTCTGCGCGCCTGCCGCGGCCGAGCGGACGCCGGTGCTGCGCCAGGTCGATGTCCCGCACAACTACTACTGGCGCGAGATGTACGTTCCCCAGCTCACCAGCGGCCCCTCTTCGCTCGCCTGGTCGCCTGACGGGCGCGCGTTGGTCTATTCGATGCAGGGACGGCTGTGGCGGCAGGAGATCGGGAGCCGCGAGGCGACCCAGCTCACCTCCGGCCCCGGCTATGATTATCAGCCCGACTGGTCGCCCTCAGGCGAGACCATCGTCTTCTCGCGCTATCATGACGACGCGATCGAGCTGTGGACGCTCGACCTCGCGAGCGGCGAGGCGCGCGAACTTACGCGCAACCACGGCGTCAACCTCGAGGCGCGCTGGTCGCCCGACGGCGGCCGCATCGCCTTCGTCTCGACCTACGCGACGGGCCGGTTCCGCATCTTCATCGCCTCGATGACGGGCGATTTCGCGCCGCGCCAATTTTCCACCGAGCGGCGCAGCGCCGTCCCTCGCTATTACTACAGCGCCTGGGATCATGAGCTTAGCCCAAGCTGGTCGCCCGACGGGCGCGAGCTCATCTATGTGAGCAACCCCGAGATCGGCCACGGCACGGGCGCGATCTGGCGGCGCGCAGTCGCGGGGGGCGAGCCTGTGCTCGTCCGCGCCGAGGAGACGAGCTGGCAGGCGCGGCCCGACTGGG
>JACMKH010000387.1 GCA_014380205.1 Sphingomonadaceae bacterium | reverse complement strand
TGCCGCAACTCTCGATTGCGCAGAACTCCATCGCGAAGCGGGCCTGCTTGGCCATGTTCACGGTGTCGTCGAACACAACAAGGCCACCATGCCCGATCAAGCCGTTGGCTTCGGTGAAGGCCTCATAATCGAACGGAAGTCCGAAATGACTGGGGGGATGATATGCACCCAAGGGACCGCCGACCTGCACCGCACGAACCGGACGGCCCGACGCGCAGCCGCCACCGATATCGTTGACAAGCTCACCCAAGGTGACACCGAATGCGGTTTCAAACAGCCCTCCATGCTTGACATTACCCGCAATTTGGATCGGCATCGTGCCTTTTGAGTGCCCCATCCCAAAGGCAGCATAAGCCTCCGCGCCGCTGGCTAAAATCCATGGAACCGCTGCCAGCGTCAGTACGTTGTTGATAGCTGTGGGGCGACCGAACAGGCCCTTGTGGGCGGGCAGCGGCGGCTTTGCCCGGACCTCCCCCCGCTTGCCTTCAAGGCTGTTCAGCAAAGAGGTTTCCTCCCCGCAAACATAAGCCCCTGCCCCGGTACGCACTTCCAGCTCGAATGGCGCGACGATGTGGGCTGACGTCATGACAGCGGCTTCCATCTTGGCGATGGCATGGGGATATTCGGAACGGATGTAGTTGAAACCCTTGCACGCGCCGACGGCAAGCCCTGCGATCGCCATGCCTTCGATCAGCATGTAGGGATCTCCTTCCATCACCATTCGATCGGCGAATGTACCGCTATCGCCCTCGTCAGCGTTGCAGACGATGTATTTGCGGTCGCCTTCAGCTCCCGCGACCGTCTTCCACTTGATGCCTGCGGGAAAGCCTGCGCCCCCTCGCCCCCGCAGCCCGGATTGAGTAACGACGTCGACAATTCCTGCAGGGCCCAGTTCCCGTGCCTTTTCCAGCCCCTTCCAGCCATCGGTTGCAGCATAGTCGTCCAAGCTCAGAGACCGGGTCTTGCCAGCGCGAGCGAAAGTCAGACGGGTCTGCCTTGCGATGAAGGGGTGATCCCGGATCATCCCGATATTTTCAGAGCTCCCATTGAGGATCGCTGCAACCTGATCCGGCTCAACTGGGCCGAATCCGACACCATCCACTTCGACCAGAGGTTCGAGCCAGTGCATTCCCCAACTCGATACGCGCTCAACGTCTGCTCCAGCGCGTAAGAACGCGGCCGCAACGTCATCGGCACCGCACGCAAGCGCGACAGTATCGTCCGAGATGCGTACTCTCATACAGCAGCCTCAATCAGGCTGGCCAGCTTAGCCGCATCGAGCCTGGCGAAAACGTCTTTTCCAACCATCGCGGCTGGGCCGACAGAACACAGACCAAGACAATAGACGGGCTCGACCCTGACCCTCCCCTGGCTCTCGGCCAACGGCACCAGGGCCTCGGCGCCGCGCGCCTGGCATGCCTCGGCGCGGCACAGCTTGATCGCGGGGCGATCGCGCGGGGCCTCGCGGAAATCATGGTAGAAGCTGACGACGCCGTGGACCTCGGCGCGGCTCAGGTTGAGCGCGAGCGCGATCGCACGCCTCGCCGCCTCGTCGATGCAGCCGAACGCCGCCTGAACATCGTGGAGGATCGGCATCAGCGCCCCCTCGCGCCCCGCGTGACGGGCGATGATGTCGTCGAGGTCGGCGGGCGGGGTCACGGCAGTTACTATAGCGCGCTGCTCAGTAGTTTGACAGGATCGCGAGGCTGGGAGCGTCGAGGGGCTCGCCGCGTCGCTGGAGCTCGAGCTCGCGCGTGCGTGTCGCCCGCTGCTCGGCGATCAGCCAGGCGTGGATCGCGCGGACATCCTCGGCGCTGAGCAGGTCGTCCCAGCGTGGCATGCCGTTGGGGACGAGCATGCCTTCGAGCAATATCCGGTCGAACACGGCGTGGACGTTGGGCTGCATCCGCCTGAGGTCGGGCGTAATCGAGCGGTGCTGGTTCGAATGGCAGATCGCGCAATTCTGGAAAAACACCTCGCGGCCGCGCGCGATCGTCTCGGGAGTGACGCCGGTGAGCTGCGCGGGGGGCTCGGGGGCGGGCTGAAGGGGGGGCAGCTCCTCGGGGATCGCGACGGGGCCGCCGTCGAGCCTGAACACGAGGATGCGGCCCGCATTGCCGTAGCGATAGGCGGCGCTGTCGCGCGGCACATAGGGATAGCCGCCGCCGCCCCAGCCCGCCATCACCGCGATATATTGAACGCCGTCGACCTCGTAGCTCATCGGCGCGGCCATGATCGACGAGCCCGTCGCGATGCTGCGCAGCAAGTGGCCGTTCGCCAGATCGTAGAAGCGCAGACTCCCGTCGATCGAGCCCATCACCGCGATCCCGCCCGCGGTGGTGAGCACGCCGCCGCGATCCTGCCAGCTCGTCGAGGGCGCCGACCAGCGCGTCTCACCGGTCAGTGGGTCGATCGCGCGCAGCCCTTGGGACGACGGCGCTTCGCGCACGCGAGCCATTTCGGGCAGCGCCTCGACAGCCTGGCGCACCGGGGGCGGCAGCGTCGCGAGCGCGGCGACGAGATCGGACGTAAAGATCAGCGCCACGCCATTGTTGAGCCCGTTGCGGCGGAACGGATCCGGCTCGGGCGGCAGGAGGATTAGATTCCCCATTTCGAGGACCGAAGCGTAGTAGAGCCCGGTTTCGGGATTGAACGAAGGCGGATGCCAGTTCCGCGCGCCGGGGGTGCCGGGATAGCTGACGCGCGGCCCTTGCGAATAGTCCGAGTTCGCGGGTGTCAAATGAGGGCGGCCGGTTTCGAGATCGATGCGGTCGGCCCAGTTGGTGTGGACGATCGGGTTGGCCGCGATCAGCCGCCCGTCGCGCCGATCGATCACATAGAGGAAGCCGTTCTTTGGCGCGTGGAGGATGACCGGTGTGGTCTCGCCCGCCACCTCGAGCTCGGTGAGCACCATCGGCTGGGTCGCGGTATAGTCCCAGCTTTCGCCCGGCGTCTCCTGATAATGCCATTTGACGCGGCCGGTCGCGGGATCGAGCGCGACGATCGAGGAGAGGTAGAGGTTGTCGCCGCCCGAAGGAGAGCGCCGCCGATGATGCGAGGGGTTGCCGTTGCCGACGCCGATATAAACCGCGTCGAACGCGGGGTCGTAATGGATCGCGTCCCAAACCGTGCCGCCGCCGCCGACGTCCCAGCGGCTCTCGGGGTCCCAGGTTTCGGCAGCGCGCTCGAGATCGGGATGGTCCTGCGGGCCGAGCGCGGGGTCGCGCGGCACGGTGTAGAAGCGCCAGCGCTGGGCACCGGTCGCGACGTCATAGGCGGTGACATAGCCGCGGACGTCGTACTCGGCGCCCGCGTTGCCGATCACGACGACATCGCCCGCGACCTCGGGCGCGCCGGTGATGTTGATGCCGCGCCCCGATCCGTCGCGCGTGTCGGCCCGCCACACTACCGCGCCGGTCTCGGCGTCGAGCGCGTACAGGATGCCGTCGAGCGCGCCGACGAACACCTTGCCGTCGTGGACCGCGACGCCGCGGTTGACCATGTCGCAGCACACGGTGCGGTTGACCTGCATGTCGAGCTCGGGGGTGAAGGCCCAGCGCTCGGCGCCGCTCGCCGCGTCGAGCGCATAGACGCGGCCCGCGACGCCGCTGGTGTACATCACCCCGTCGATGACGATCGGCGTCGCCTCGAGTCCGCGGCCGGTGCCGAGCCGATATTCCCAGGCGAGGCCGAGCCGATCGACGTTGTCCTCGTTTATCTGGTCGAGCCGCGAATAATGCGTCTTGCCGGCGTCGCCGCCGTTGGAGGGCCAGTCGGCGCCGGCGCCCTGGCCGGTGTCGCGCGAGGAGCAGGCGGCGAGGGCGAGCAATAGCACGAAGGCCAGCGCCACTTCCCAAACCCCGCTCACCCTAAGCTTGTCGAAGGGTTTTTCCCTACCCTTCGACAGGCTCAGGGTGAGCGGACGGGGGGACTGCGGGGCGGCCAATGCGCTCACTCCACCAGGTCCGTCAGGCTGATCTTGCGCTCGAGCGCGAGCTTGTTCGCCTCGCGCCGCAGCCGCTCGATCTCGAGCCGGCCGGGCGAAGCATCGACCGGCGGCAGGGCGCTCACCAGCTCGTCGTGGATCGCGTCGAAATCCTGCTCATATTCGCCGTGGCTGAAGATCCAGAAATCGCCGCGCCGCATCCCCGCGAGCAGTCGTTCGCCCGCCTCCTCGATGCTCATCCCGTGCGCGAAGGCTGGCGCGAGCGTGTCTAGCGTCGCGGCGTCGGCGGGGCCAAGCCCGCTCTCTCCGAATTCGGCCGGCCGGCTCAGCGCCGAGCGATAGGCGTTGGTCGCGATCAGCCCGGGGCACATCAGCGACACCTTGAGGTTGGTCGGCGCGAGATTGTAGCGCAGGCTTTCGGTGAGCCCGCGCACCGCGAACTTGGATGCGGTGTAGATCCCCGCCTGGGGCCCGGCGAGATGCGCCGCCATCGAGGCGACGTTGACGACATGGCCGGGCTCGCCATGCGCCTGCATCCCCGGCAGCATCGTCACCAGCGAGTTGACGATCCCGCCGAAATTGACGGCCATGATCCAGTCCCAGTCGTCGTAGCTCGCCTCGTCCATCGGGCCGAACACGCTGACGCCGGCGTTGTTGCAGAGGATGTGGAGCGGCCCGAGCTCGGCGGCGATGGTGTCGCGCACCTCGGCCCAGTTATCACGATCGGCGACGTCGAGGCGGACGAACAGCGGATCGGGATGGCCTGCGTCGCCGAACCAGCGCGCCGCCTCCTCGCGGTCGCCCTCCTTGCGGTAGCCGAGCGCGAGCCGCATCCCCGCGCCGGCGAACGCCTTGGCGATGCCGAGCCCGAGCCCGCTCACCGCGCCCGTGACGAGGGCGGCCTTCCCGGTGTAGTCGGTCATGCGACCATCTCTCCCATCGGCTCGCTCGCGGAGCCTCCCTCGCTCTTTACCCTAACAACTGTTACAATCAAGCGCGGCAACAGGAGCATCATGCCATGATCGAGCCCGGACTGGAATTCGTTTATGAGGCCTCGGGCGCGCTCGGCGATCCCGTGCCGATCGGCGATACTCCCGACGGCCAGCGCCGGATGATCCCGATTCACGACGGCGGCTTCGAGGGGCCGCTGATGCGCGGCGTGTTCGTCGGCGAGGGGGCGGACTGGCAGCTCACGCGCCACGACGGCGTCACCGTCGCCGACGCTTTCTACGCGATCCGCACCGACGACGGCGTAACCATCCAGATCCGCAATCGCGGCCTCCGCCACGGCCCGCCCGAGGTGCTCGCGCGGATGATGAGCGGCGAGGAGGTCGACTCGGGCGAGTATTATTTCCGCACCGTCCCCGAGTTCAGCGCGCCGATCGGCAAGTACGACTGGCTCAACCGATCGATCTTCATCTGCGCGGGCGCGCGCTTCAAGAACGCCATCAAGCTCTGGGTGTGGCGCGTCACCTAAATCGGTTCGCCCGCCGCCCTTGCGCGATCGACCATGCGCGCTTCGTCGCGCTTGACGCGCCACGCGAGCACGATCAGCAGCGCGACGATCACCGGCCCGACCCAGTTGATGCTGAGGATCGCGAAGGCGAGATCGCCGCCGGTCGCGTCCGAGATCATCCCCACCGTGTAAGGTCCGACGCCGAGGCCGAGAATCGTCGAGATGATGATGTAGGTGCTCGAGGTGATCCCGCGCATCCGCGGCAGCACCTGATCGAACAGCACCGCGTAGAGCGGCGGCAGCCAGGCGGTAAGGATGATGCTGTAGAGCACGAAGCGCAGGTAGAAGCTGGTCGGATCGGGCGACGCATAGACCCACAGCGCGATGAAGGGCGACAGCGCGAGCGCGAACAGCGTCACCCAGACGCGTCCCGCGCCCGGAAAGCGCAGGTTGATCCGGTCCGACAGGGGGCCGGCGATCATCGGCCCGACGATTCCGATCGCCGCCGAGAGCAGCCCGAACTGGAGCCCCGTCTCGGTCGGCGAAAGCCCGAAGCGCGCCATCAGGAACGAGGGGGTGAAGCCCATGACGCCATAGTTGATCATCGTCTGGAGCGCACCGACCGCCATGCACAGCAGCACCGAAGGCGATGTCATCACCGCGAACGCCGGGCGGTCCGACAGGCTGAGCCCCTGGAAGAGGTTGAGCACGACATAGCAGCCGAACCCGACCACCGCCCATTGCAACGCGTGCGGATTGATCGCGATCGCGCCGAAATCGAGCGGCGGGCGCGGCGAATAGGCCGAGGTGATCAGCGTCAGCGCGACCATCGCGACGACGATGATCGTGAGCCCGCCGAGGTTGACCAGCCAATGGCGCGCGCGCGCGCCGCGGCTCGCGAGCGAGAACCAGTTGGCGACCGGGGCCACCGAGCCGAGCACCGCCGCGCTCGCGCGGAACGGATACGGGTCGGGCGGCGTCGCGATCCCGTCCATCGCGCCGCGCGC
>JACMKH010000386.1 GCA_014380205.1 Sphingomonadaceae bacterium | reverse complement strand
TCGGCGGTAGCGGCGGCAATGGTAGCGTCGTCGGCGGCGCGGCGGGCCCGGGCGTCGTGCCGGTATCGGGCGTTCCCGAGCCGTCGAGCTGGATGCTGCTGGTCGCCGGCTTCGGCGTCGTCGGCGCGACGATGCGCGGCCGCAAGCTCGAATCGGCCTGAATTCAGGCACTTGGCCCGCGAATGGTGCTGCCGAGGAGGATTGAGCTCCCTACCTCAGCCTTATTTACACACGATTTGCTGGGCCGTGATCAATATTCAAGGAAGGTTGCCGCGACCGTCGCAGCGAATAGCCGACCATACCGAAGCCAGTGATCATCAGCGCCCAAGTCGCTGGCTCTGGCAGTGCTGCACTACCACTAATTAAGATCGTGTATTCCGTGTCCTCCGGCAATCCGAAGAACAATCTCGCGTCTTCATAAATGTATCCAGAGTTTCCATTAAAAAAGCGAAGTTTTCCTCGGGATAATGTCAGATCTTTGATCGAGTAGCTATTTGAGGCGGCGTCGTAAATGTCGAACTTATAATCAGTATAATAGTCTTGGCCATCACCGCCGCCATTTGGAAAGCGTTGCACAATATTCGTGAAAATTTCGACATTGAAATTGTTGAGCCCAAGGAACGGCACGTCGGGCGCGAGCGTGACGCGAAGGTCGAGTTTACCGCTGCGATATGTCTGAACATCCCCAACGTAACCATCGCCAGTCCCGCGTATCGTGATCGCCGCGCTTGGCGCAGCACCGGCTAGCAGTGCGCCGCAGATTAGTAATGCTAATTTCATATCCGTAACCCTTCTCGATTTCGGGAAAGTGTAGCGTGGCGCACTCACGCCGCATATCCCCAAGCGGCCCGATGGGCTGAGGACACCGACCTACCGGGCACGTCAAATGCAAACCGGGGTTTTAGCTACTGCCACAGACGGGGCGGTACAGGGGGGGGATGCAAATGTTTAGACCGACGCAGCGACGGACACCGATCGACTGGTGTTCGCGTGCATCCGCAATTGAGACTTGACCCGGAATACGCCGATTCTGTGCAGCCCGTACCGACGTAATAGTAAAGCCAAGTGGGGCGTGAAGCTTCCAGTGTGCTTCCAGTGCGGCCAGCCAGCTCGGCGTGGCCGCCTAAGGTGACTTCTAACCATCTGTTTTCATTGACCGCGAATGGTGCTGCCGGGGAGGATTGAACTCCCGACCTCAGCCTTACCAAGGATGCGCTCTACCACTGAGCTACGGCAGCACGTTCGCGGAGGGGGGCTATGGGGGACCGGCGGCGGGCTTGTCAAGGCGAGGGGGCGAGGGCTAGTCCCAGGTGATGGCCGAACCTCCCCCCGACCCGCGGGCTGCGCGACTTGCGGCGGCACTGCGCGCCAATCTCGCCCGCAGAAAAGCCCGCGAGCGCGCCGAGGCCGAAGCTAAGCCCTTGCCGCCAGAGCCTTTTCGATCGCCAGAGTGACTTCGGGGGCGTCGGGCTTGACGGTCGAGGGGAAGCCAGCGATCAGGCGGCCGTCGCGGCCGACGAGATATTTGTGGAAGTTCCACTTCGGCGCGCCGAGCGAGGCCCCGGCCCAGGCGAAGAACGGGGCGGCGTCGCGCCCGGTGACCTTGCTCTTCTCGGTCATCGGGAAATTGATCCCGAACTTCGATTCGCAGAACTGCTTGATCTCCGAATTCGACTTGTATTCCTGGCCGAGGAAGTCGCCCGACGGCACGCCGATGACGCTGAAGCCCTTGGGCGTAAAAGTCTTCTGGACCTTCTGCAGCGCTTCGTATTGCGGCGTGAACCCGCAGAAGCTCGCGGTGTTGACGACGAGCAGCACCTTGCCGCGATAGGCGCTGAACGGCATCGGCTTGCCGTCGATCGTCTTCATCGTGATGTCGTAGGCTGTGGTCACCCCGGCGGGGGCGGCGGCGGCGACGGTAAACGCCCCGGCGATGGCCGACAGAAGCTTGAACATCACTCGTCCTCCCAAATCCCCGGATCCGCCCGGAACGCCCCGCTGCTGTCCCCGGACGGCGCGGATCCCGCCCGGGTCGACCCCGTCACGAACAGTCTACACCCGCGGGCCGCCGTCCTCACAAGGGTAAAGTGACGATTTCGAGCCATTGGCGTGCGACATCGTCGAGCAAGGGTCCGACTTCGGCCGCGACCCGGGCGTGATAAGCATCGACCCACCCGCGTTCGGCGGGGGTGAGCAGCGCGACTTCGATCAGCGCGCGGTCGATCGGCGCGAGCGTCAGGGTCGAAAATCCGAGCATCGGCTTCTCCGCCCCCTCGATCGCGCGCTCCTCGACGAGGACGAGATTCTCGATGCGGATGCCGTATTCGCCCGCCTTGTAATAGCCGGGCTCGTTCGACAGGATCATGCCGGCGTGGAGCGTCTCGTCGCCCATCGCGCCATAGCCGCCCGCCGCGGTGGCGATCCGCGCCGGGCCTTCGTGGACGGCGAGATAGCTGCCGACCCCGTGGCCGGTGCCGTGGGCATAATCGAGCCCCGCCGCCCACAGATGCTGGCGGGCGAGCGCGTCGAGTTGCGCGCCGCGGGTGCCGGCCGGGAACACCGCGCTGCCGAGCGCGATATGGCCCTTGAGCACCCGGGTGAAACGGTCGCGCATTTCGGGCGTCGGCTCGCCGACGGCGAGCGTGCGCGTGACGTCGGTGGTGCCGTCGCGATACTGGCCGCCCGAATCGACCAGGAACAGCGAGCGCCGCTCGATCCGCCGGTTGGTCGCCTCCGAAACCCGGTAGTGGACGATCGCGCCGTTCGGCCCGCTGCCCGAAATCGTGTCGAAGCTCAGGTCCTCGAGCTGGTTGGTCGCCTCGCGGAACTGGCGGAGCTTCGCCGCGGCGCTCAGCTCGTCGAGCATGCCGTTCGGGGCCTCGCCGTCGAACCAGTGCAGGAAGCGCGTCAGCGCCGCGCCGTCGCGCAGGTGGGCGGCGCGGGTCCCGGCGATCTCGGTCGCGTTCTTGATCGCCTTGGGCAGGACGCACGGGTCGCGCGCCTCGACGATCGTCGCGCCGCCCTTGGCCAGATGATCGAAGATCGCCGCGACCGCCGATGCCGGATCGACAGCGACCGTCCGCCCGCCCAGCCCTTCGAGCGCGGTGGGGAACGCCCCCCGGTCGTGGACGCGGACGTTGTCGCCCAGATGGTCGCGGA
>JACMKH010000385.1 GCA_014380205.1 Sphingomonadaceae bacterium | reverse complement strand
GCAGCGCCCCGCCGGCGGGGCGGGCGCTGCTGGTGAGCGAGCGCGAGCGGCGGCTGACGCCGTTCGCGTTTGCGGGGGATTGAGGGCCAGCATTTTCATTCTAGCATACCGCCTGAAAGTTGCTATGACTCTATCCGTCTCGGCTTGGTCACCTGAACTCGAAAGTCATGCTCTGCAATCGCACTAAGTTTTCTTCCGGTCGCCAGGGAGAAGAACCATGGATCGAAAATCAAAGCCCGAGCGTGAAGTGCTCCGTCGAGACGATGATGCTAGAGAAAAATTGCCGGCCAATCTGACCGACTTCGAGATTCCAAGCATCCTTCCGCCCCTGCGCAACGTTCGGGCGGCATGGCATAGTTCTAACGATCTGAATCGCTTGAACGCTGAGGCAAATTCGATCAGGCGTGATTTCGCCACGCTTAGCGAGTCAGCTGAGGCTTTGCTTTCCGGATCGAAGAACGCTGAGGGACAATTCCGCAATGTGATCGCGACGGGGTTCGAGCGATTCAAAGAACACGGCCGGCGCGGGGTTTTCAACTATGGCTTAGCTACCGCCGTGCTTCAGCACAGCAACGCATTCAGCGTAGACAAATGGTGCCGCGAGAGAATCGCGGGACGGATGCGAGCGTTGCAAGCGGCCTTCACGGTGGATTTCGCCTCGAAGTTTCGAGGCGCCCCACTTACCCAAGCCGCGAACGCCACCATCAGCCACGGGCGTGTCGTGCTGCGTGGCGCCGACGCGCGCGTTCCCAATCGGGGTGCAACCGGCAATTTGTCTCCGGCTGACGTTCCGGCCTCTCCGGACGGGTTCGGCGATCCCAGCGTTCCCGAGCTGCCGCCCGACTCCCAGGGACCGGGCGACGGAGCCGGGCCGGACCTTGGCGGCATGGAAGATCTGTTCGACCCCGAGAGCGATACGCAGCCTCCTTCTTTCTGCGATCAACTGGATGATCTACTCGGGCAGACCTATGTGGACTGGGCTGTCGGCAGCGACAGCGACCCATGGGCTCGGTTGATTGGAAACGTCGAACCGCCTTGCGTGGCGTTCAATACCGTCGAGAACACCCTATTTAGAGCGACCCCGGCTTCCGGCGCTTCGTTTCCAGCAACTCAACCCGCCGACGTGCGGCTTGTCTTTGCGGGCGCCGAGATCGCTCCGCTGTCCTGGACCCCCGGCGAGATCACATTCCGCCTGCCGCCAGGTTCCGTGTCCGGCGTTCTGTTCCTGCGAGGCCCTTTCGTGGCACGCAGCGGCCTGTCGAGCGTGGTGCTAGAAAAACTCCTGTCTGTCGCCTCCGAAATCACCGGCGCGACCGCGCAAATCGGCGTGGGCGGGGGTTCTATCGGCGTGATCTATCCACCGAGAATCAAACTTTATCGTGTGAACGGGTTCGATGTGACCGATGACGTCATCGAGCTGGAGGCGTGTCGCGAAGCCGCACAGATCGTTTGGCAGATAGGAATGGAAGAAACGCCGGGGCTGGGCATACCTTCCTGCGCCGACGTCGCGGTCGTCCTTTTAGACGAAGATGGGAATGCGTTGATCTCGTCCACGGTGACCGCCGGTCGCTATATAATCCCTGCAGGAGCAGTGGGCGAGACGTCGGCGGAGCTAGTGGCCACAATTTCCTTCAGCGGGCAAATCATCGGCGTGGTGCGGCGTCAAGCCCGTTTTCATCGTGCCAGTTTATTGCGACTCGAGATGCGTGTGCCAACACGTCCGCAGCTCATCGGCTCGCAGCAAGGCACGGTAAAGGCTTCCATCTCATGCGCCGCGCCTTACCATGGCGTTCGCATAAGCCTTCAGAGTTCAATGCCGGCGGTCCTCTCAGTTCCAGAGTATGTGACGGTTCTTGAGGGTGACTCGTCGATAAACTTCATGCTTCATTCACTGCTGGATCAATATGGACGGGTTACGGTGACCGCTCGGGCCAGTGGTTATGAGAATGTCGAGCTAGAACTGGAAATTCTTGAGCCGAATACGGCGGTTGTTCTATCCGGTGGCGGGGCCAAGGGAAGCTTTCAAGCTGGCGCGATCTCCTACTTGCTTCACCACGAATGGGAAACGCTCCGGGTCAAGACCATTGTTGGCACGTCTGTCGGCTCGATCAACGCGCTCGGGCTCGCCCATGACGGGGGCATCGAGACGGCGTTCAGAATCGAGCGGCAGTGGCTCGCTTTGCGCGTAAATCGGGACATGTTTGAGCCCGCAGAATGGATTATCAGGGTCCAGAGCGAGACTGGCGTAGATATAATGAGTATGCTCTCGGGATCAGGTGGAGGGGGCGGGTCTATACCGTCGATCGGCATAGGCCATTACATCGGAACCGCAGCCGTGAGCCTCATCCCAGTGGTAAATACCATTGTCGCGCTGTTAGTTCTCTCGACAATCGACGATTATCTAGACGCGGCGCGTATGGTATCGGACTTCATGAAGGGTCGCATCCGAAACGAGCAGGGACATCTTATCGCTGCGTCGTCGCTATTCGATCTCGATCCTGCGCGCGCCCGTTTGACAGCCAGTGTTGATATGCAACAGATCGTCGATGCCGGCCTTAACCTTCGCTTGTGCATGGTCTCATTGACCGACGGCAAGGTTTACTACATGGACGAGCGCGGACACCTGCTTTCCTCCGAACGGGACGCCGCCGGGAATGAAGTCATTACCGACGAGCCTGTGAGCGCGTTCGCCTACGCGCCTACGTATGAGCTTCAACGAGGGTCGCCAACTGACGTGCTGGTCGCAGGCTCAATGGCCTCCTCGGCTATCCCGCTTTGGCTGGCCACCGTCCGTCTTTGTACCGGGAACTGGACTGTTCCAAGCGAGCGCAACATTCGATCGATGGTTGATGGAGGTGTGCGCGAAGTGTTGCCGACGCAAATTGCCATCGATTTGGGAGCACGCCTCTTGGTCAGCATCGCGGCTGGAAATCCCGCTGTGCCCGTGGTGGACTTTGCTCCTACGGCGAATTTTTCAGACATCGGCCTTCGGGGCTTGGAGATGCAAGGCGCAGAGGTTGCGCGGGAAGACCGTTTGGCGCCGAACTTGACTTGTCGCGATGACTTGGAAATGATTCTTGTCGAGCCATCCCCTGGACCGTTTTCTTTTGATCGCAACGGTTTCCCCGTTCACGAGATCCATGGCGCGTTCGAGATCAATCCGACGCTGGTTCGGATCAATCTCGCCTATGGCTATATGCGCGCGTTCGATGAGTTTCTCCGCCGTAACAGTTCGGCTGATTATGCCGAAGCTTATGCTAGTTCGGAGGAAATCATCAGAAAGCGTCGTGGTATTTACGACTGGGAAGATGGGCTCTTGGCGAGCTTATTGGGAGCCGGCCCGGGCTCCGGCCGCCCTTATTCGGCTTGGCCGGCTGCGCGGGAACCCAGTGTTCAGCAAGGCGGAATGCCCTTAACGAGAGACGAGTTGGCGGCGGGTCGCGTCCTTAAACATGAACTCTTTCAACTTGTGCACCACCGCTTTACGCGCTTCGGGCCCGCGTCGCTCCCCAAGGGGTTTGGGGCCGTCGGCGCCGATCGAAGAGAGCGGATATTTGATTGGTGGGAGTTCTGGGAACACATCGACGAGCGTCTGAACCCTTCGTCAGCGGAAGGGTTTTCTTGGTATCCAATGGCGCTGCCAGGTAAACCTTTCGACCGCCAGACAATCTGGAATTCGGCTACTCAGCGGACGGAACTGGAAATAAGCCAGCCACAAGCACCGGTCGTTCCGCAGAGCTTCCTGCTCGCCATGAGCTGATTTGACGTAAATGTTCGAGCACCTCGGGAACAGCAGCGGCTCGCAAAGGGTCCGTTTTCTTGAGCCCGCAAATCAGAAGCGGACCTGCGGCAAACGCCAACACCAGCCAGCGATGCACGGCGACAAACACCCCTCGCTCGCGCGCCGCTTGCCCCTACCCCGTCGAAGCCCCGTCCAGCCTCGCCAGCTGCCCCTCGCTCATCTCCAACTCCAACGCCCCCATCAACTCCTCCACCTGCGCCACGCTGGTCGCGCTCGCGATCGGGGCCGTCACGCCGGGTTGGGCGGCGTTCCAGGCGAGGGCGATTTGGGCGAGGGTCGCGCCCGTCTCGGCGGCGACGGTGTCCATCGCGGCGAGGATGGCGAAGCCGCGGGCGTCGAAATAGCCCTCCATGCGGAACCCGCGCGCGCTCTTGGCCTTGTCGGCCTCGCGCCGGTATTTGCCCGTGAGGAAGCCCGAGGCGAGGCCGAAATAGGGCAGCACGCCGATCCCGCGATCGATGCAGAGGCGCTGGAGATCGCCCTCGAACTTGGCGCGCGAGACGAGGTTGAACTCGGGCTGGAGCGCGCAATAGGCGGGGAGGCGCTTGGCGACGCTCGCGTCGAGCGCCTCGGCGAGCCGACCGGCGGTGAAGTTCGAGGCGGCGATATGACGGACCTTGCCCGCGTTCACGAGCGCGTCGAACGCGCCGAGCACCTCGTCGATCGGCGTCTCCGGATCGTCCTGGTGCGCGTAATAGAGGTCGATGTAATCGGTGCCGAGCCGCGCGAGCGAGGCGTCGGCGGCGGCGGCGATCCGCGTGGGCTGGAGCTTCTCGCCGCCCTCGCCGGGCATCATGCCGACCTTGGTCGCGATCAGCACGTCGTCGCGGTGGCCGCGCCGCGCGAGCCATTCGCCGATCGCGGCCTCGCTCTCGCCGCCTTTGTTGCCGGGGATCCACGCCGAATAGACGTCGGCGGTGTCGATCATCGCGCCGCCGCGATCGACGAAAGCGTCGAGGATCGCGAAGCTCGCCGCGCCGGGCGCGACGGTCCAGCCGAAGACGTTGCCGCCGAGGACGAGCGGGGGCGTCTTCATCCCGCTCGAGCCGATCTCGCGCATCTCCATCACAGAAATTCCTTGCCCTGGGGGTCGGCCTTGAGCCGCTCGACGATCTCCTTGACGCGCTGGCTCTCGCCGCGCGGCATGATCAGCACGGCGTCGGCGGTCGCGACGATGACGAGGTCCGAGACGCCGATCGCGGCGACCAGCGGGCCTTCGCCGCGGATCAGGCAGCCGCTCGAATCGATCGCGACCGCCGTTCCGCTCAGGCAATTGCCCGCCTCGTCCTTGTCGGCGAGATCGTGGAGCGCGTCCCAGCTGCCGAGATCGGACCAGCCCATCGAGACGGGGACGACCGCGACATGCGGAGCCCTTTCCATCACGGCGTAATCGACCGAGATCGAGGGGGATATGGCGAAGGCCTCGGCGTCGGGGCGGATCGTCGCGCCTTCTCGTGAGGCCATGTCGAACGCGGCGCGCGCGGCGCGAAAAATCTCGGGCGCATGGACGGCGAGCGCGCCGAGGAAGGAGCCCGCGCGGAACAGGAAGATGCCGCCGTTCCAATAATGCCCGCCCTGCGCGAGGAATCCCTCGGCGGTCGCGCGATCCGGCTTCTCGACGAAGCGATCGACCGCGAAGCCCTGCTCGCCGAGCGGGTCGCCGCGACGGATATAGCCGTAGCCGGTCTCGGGGCCGGTCGGCTCGATCCCGAAGGTGACGAGCCAACCCTCGCCCGCAAGCCCGGCGGCGCGATCGACCCCCGCGTCGAACGCGGACGCATCGGCGATGATATGGTCGCTCGGCATGACGAGCAGGCAGGCGTCGGGATCGGTGGCGTGCGCCGCGAGCGCGATCGCGGCGGCGGTATTGCGCGCCGAGGGCTCGAGGATGACGCGCGCATCGGCGATCCCCGCCGCCGCGAGCTCAGCCTCGATCACGCCG
>JACMKH010000384.1 GCA_014380205.1 Sphingomonadaceae bacterium | reverse complement strand
TTGCGCAGGGTCTCGCCGATCCGCGCGGATGCGGCCTCGGGCCCGGCGCCCGAAACCACCGCCGCCCATGCCGCCGTCGCGGCGAGCGCGCAGGCGAGCGCGAGCGGCGCGCCGCGCGGGCGGCCGATCGCGATCCAGCCCGCGATCAGCGCGAGCAGCACCGCCGCGAACGCATGGCCCCATTGGCCGACGAGCATCGTCACCGCGCGCCCTCGGGCCAGAGCACGACGCGCACCGTCTGGAGCAGGATCAGCACGTCGAGGAAGGGCGTGTAGTTTTTGGCGTAATAGAGATCGTATTCGAGCTTGTGGCGCGCATCCTCGAGGCTCGCGCCATAGGGATAGTTGATCTGCGCCCAGCCCGTGATCCCCGGCTTCACCATGTGGCGCTCGGCGTAATAGCGCAGATGCGAGGCGAGACCGTCGACGAACTGGCGGCGCTCGGGGCGCGGGCCGACGAAGCTCATCTCGCCCTTGAGCACGTTCCACGCCTGGGGCAGCTCGTCGACACGGAGCTTGCGGATGATCCGGCCGACGCGCGTGATGCGCGGGTCGTCGTGCTGCGCCCATTGCGCCTCGCCCGCGACCTCGGCGTCGAGCCGCATCGAGCGCAGCTTGGCGATCTCGAACTCCTGCCCGTAGAGCCCGACGCGCGACTGGCGGAAGAAGGCCGGCCCCTTGCTGTCGAGCCGGACGATGATCGCGGTAACGATGATCAGCGGAAAGGTGACGAGAAGCAGCGCCGCGCTCGCGACGATGTCGAACAACCGCTTGAGCGCGCTCGACACGCGCCGCCCGCTCGAGAAGCCGTCGGAGAAGATCAGCCAGGAGGGATCGACGCTGTCGAGATCGACGCGCCCGGTTTCGCGCTCGATGAAGCTCGACATGTCGTTGACGTGGACGCCCGTGGTCTTGATCCGCAGCAAATCGTCGAGCGGCACCGCGTTCCTGCGCTCCTCGAGCGCGAGCACGACCTCGCTCGCGTTCAAGAGCACGACATGGTCGGCAAGATTGTGGATCGCCTCGCGGTTGATCGCCTCGGGGATTTCGCGCGGCCCGTCGTTCATCGCGATATAGCCGACGACGACGAAGCCCGCGCTCCGCCCCGCGGCGAGCGCCTTGATCCGCTGCGCGCGGCTCCCAGCGCCGAGCACCACCAGCCGCCGCTTGAACGCCGCGCCGCCGAGCGTCTTGCCGAGCAGCAGCCGGATGCCGAACAGCAGCCCCGCCGCCGCGATCATCGAATAGAACAGGTTCGAGCGCCACAGCGACAGCTCGGGGACCAGAAAGAACACCGCCGAGAGCAGGATCACGCCGATCGAGATCGCGACGAGCAGCCGCGCGAGCGCGAAGCGCAGCGAGGTCAGCGCCTCGGGCCCGTAGACCCCGACCGCGACCATCGCGAGCTCGAGCGCGCCCGCGAAGCTCAACAGTTGCGGCCAGCGCCCCGCGAGCGCCCCCGGCGTCTCGTCGATCAGGCTCAGCCGGTAGGTCCAGCCCACTTCGGCGGCGAGCAGCAGCAGCACGAAATCGACGATTCCGAGCAGGAACACCGCGTGCGGCACATAATGTTTGAACAGCCGGATCACGGGGGGCGGCCTACACCCAAATCGTAAAAAATTCCGACAGGGTGTTGCAGCGCGCGCCGCGAGGTGGAAGCAGCTTCCTGCACACGAATCGGAAGGCGAGAATCATGGACAGACGGACATTCATCGCATCGCTCGGCGCGGCCGGCGCGCTGGGACTCGCCGGCGGGCTTTCCGCGCCGCTGTACGCGCATCAGGCCGCGCCGGCGGGAACCGTCGACGCGGCGCTCGCGGGCCTGCTCGACCGCATGTTCTGGGGCTTCATGGAGGACAGCCCCGAATTCGCGACCAGCCTCGGGCTCGACACCGGCCCGCGCGCCGCGCTCAAGTCGCGCCTGTCCGATTATTCGCCCGCGGCGCAGGCCGAGCAACTCGGCAAGTTCCGCGGCTACAAGGCCGAGCTCGTCGCGATCGACCGCGCCCGCCTGTCCGCGGCCAGCACGCTCCATTACGACACGGTCGGCTATCTCATCGACAGCGCGGTCGAGGGGCTGGCGGGCTTTCCCTATGGCAACAACGGCATCGGCTATTCGCCCTATGTGATCAGCCAGCAGGACGGCGCCTATCAGGCGATCCCCGATTTCCTCGATCAGCAGCACGGCGTGACCAACGCCGCCGAGGCCGACGCCTATCTCGCGCGGCTCGAGGCGTTCGCCACCGCGCTCGACCAGAACAGCGAGAAGCAGCGGCAGGACGCCGAACGCGGCGTGATCGCGCCCGACTTCGCGCTCGCCACGACGCGCGACCAGCTCCACGCGCTGCGCGGCGTCCCCGCCGCCGGGACCATCCTCGTCAGCTCGATCGCGCGCCGCGCGCGCGAGGCCAATCTCGGCGAGGATTATGCGCGCCGCGCCGAGGCCATCGTCAGCGAACGCGTGTTCCCTGCGCTTGACCGCCAGATCGCGCAGGTCGAGGCGCTCCACGCGCGCGCCACCGACGAGGCGGGCGTCTGGAAGCTCCCCCAGGGCGGCGATTACTACGCCGCCGCCGTGCGCAACGCGACCACCACCACGATGACGCCGCAGGAGGTCCACGACCTCGGCCTCGCCCAGGTCGCCGAGATCGGCGCCCGGATCGGCGAATTGCTCGACGCTCAGGGGATGGCGGGCGGCGAGGTCGGCGCGCGGCTCACCGCGCTCAACAGTGATCCTGCCCAGCTCTATCCCAACACCGACGCGGGCCGCGAGGAGCTGCTCGCCGATCTCAACCGACAGATCGAGGCGATCGACCCGCTGCTGCCGCGCGCCTTCGCGACCGAGATCCGCGCCGACGTCCGCGTCGTGCGCGTCCCCGAGTTCATCCAGGACGGCGCGCCCAACGGCTATTACAACATGGCGCCCTTCGACGGCTCGCGCCCAGCGCTCTACTACATCAACCTCAAGGATACCCACGACTGGCCCAAATACGGCCTGCCCTCGCTGACCTATCACGAGGCGATGCCCGGCCATCACCTCCAGATCAGCCTCGCGCAGGAAAGCGCCGACACGCCGATGCTGCTCAAGCTCTCGCCCTTCGGCGCCTATACCGAGGGCTGGGCGCTCTACGCCGAGACGCTCGCCGACGAGCTCGGCGTCTATGAGGGCAATCCGCTCGGCCGCGTCGGCATGCTCCAGTCGCTGCTGTTCCGCGCGGTGCGGCTGGTGGTCGACACGGGCATCCACCACAAGCGATGGACCCGCGCGCAGGCGACCGATTACATGGTCGGCACCACGGGCTTCCCCGAGCCGCGCACCCAGCGCGAGATCGACCGCTATTGCGTCGCGCCCGGCCAGGCGTGCAGCTACAAGATCGGCCACACCGTCTGGACGCGGCTCAGGAGCGAGGCCGAGGCCGCGCTCGGCGATCGCTTCGACCTCAGGCAGTTCCACCAGATCCTGCTCAAGGGGGCGCTGCCGCTGACCATCCTCGAGCAGGAGATCGACCGCTGGGTGGCGGCGCAGCGGGCGTGACGCGCGCGGGTCCTTGCCCCGCCGCGCCAAGCGCCTAAGTCCGCCCCATGCCCCTCATCACCCCCGTGATCCTCACCGGCGGCAGCGGGACGCGGCTGTGGCCCTATTCGCGCGCGGCGCGGGCCAAGCAGTTCCTCCCGCTCGCCGAGACGCGCTCGATGCTCCACGCGACGCTCGATCGCGTCGCCGACCGGGCGCGCTACGCGCCGCCCGTGCTCG
>JACMKH010000383.1 GCA_014380205.1 Sphingomonadaceae bacterium | reverse complement strand
CGCGAGCCGCGCCTCGATCGCCTGCGCGTCGAGCGCCGCGCGCCGCGTCTCGATCGCGGCGCCGATCTCGGCGCGCAGGCCATTGATCCGCGGCCCCTCGGTCTGGCGCTGCTCGGGCGTCATGCCGCCGAGCGTCTTCAAAAGCTGCGTGATCGCGCCGTTCTTGCCCAGCGCATGGACGCGCACCGCCTCGAGCGATTCGAGGCTCGTCGTCGCGTCGATCGCGGCCGCGAGATGCGCCTTGAGCGCGTCGGGATCGGATTTGGTTTCGGACATGGTCGGGCTCGCCGTTAGCGGAAGGAAAGGCCAGCAAAAAGGGCGCTCGAGCCCATCGGCTCGAAGCACCCTCTTTGTCTGATGCGACCGGAAGTCGTCCGGCCGGCTTCGCGTCGCTGCGTCAGGCTTTGCCGAGGGCGTCCTTGCTCTGCGCAACGACGGCGCTAAACGCCGCCGGCTCGTGCATCGCGAGATCGGCGAGGACCTTGCGGTCGAGCTCGACGCCCGCGAGCTTGAGCCCGTGCATGAAGCGCGCGTAGGTCAGCTCCTCGGCGCGGACCGCGGCGTTGATCCGCTGGATCCAGAGCGCGCGGAAGTTGCGCTTCTTGATGCGCCGGTCGCGATAGGCGTATTGGCCGGCCTTCTCGACCGCCTGCCGCGCGACCCGGATGGTGTTCTTGCGGCGGCCCCAATAGCCCTTCGCCTGATCGAGCAGGCGCTTGTGGCGGGTCTTGGTGGTCGTGCCGCGCTTGATGCGTGCCATCCCGCTACCCCCTCAGCCCGTAGGGCGCCCAGCGCTTGACCGTGCGCGAATTCTCCTCGGAGAGCTCCTCGGTCCCGCGGTTCTGGCGGATGTATTTGGAATTGTGGCTGATCAGCCGGTGACGCTTGCCCGCGACGCCGTGCAGCACCTTGCCCGTCGCGGTGATCTTGAATCGCTTCTTGACACCGCTCTTGGTCTTGAGCTTGGGCATTTTCGTCTCCTCGAAATGACGATCTGCGAACAGCCTCGGCAGCCCATACGGCCGGGCGGTTCCTTCGAAATCGCTGGAAGCGCGCGCATATAGGCCAAGGGCGCGCGCCGCGCAACGCCCGAATCGGAACCGGCGCGCGCGCCCGAGGGTTGAACGGGCATGGACGCTGTCGTTGCGCATCCTGTGTCCGAGCGCGCCCATGATCCGGGCCAGCGCAGGATCGGAAGATTCTTCGCGAATCTGCCGCCTTCTCCGCTCGCCATAGCGCTGAGCGTCGTCGGCACGATCGTCGGCCTCATCCTGCTCGCCTGGCTGGTGCTGTTCATCACCAAGGGCCGCTTCCTCAAGGAGCCCTTCGAAAATTACGTCGGCGGCCAGCTCCAGCGCGAGGTTGAGGTCGGCGGCGATTTCCAGCTCTATTTCGCGCCGATCGAGCTCAAGTTCCTCGCCGAGGACATGACCATCGCGAACCCCGAATGGGCGAGCCAGGACCACCTCTTCTCGGCCGCGCTGATCGACACGAGGATCGCCACCGTCCCGCTGATCTTCGGCACGCGGCGGATCGACTGGCTCGAGCTCGTCGATGGCGACGTCGATCTCGAATGGGATGCGAGCGGCGAGCGCAACACCTGGACCTTCGGACCGGCGACCGGCGAGCCGCTCGAAATCCCGCGGATCATGCGGGCTGCGATCCGCGGAAGCAATCTGCGTTATCGCGATCCGAGCTCGGGCGTCGGCGCCGACCTCGCCTTCGAGACGGTCGAGGCGACAGACAGCCGCTTCAATAGCGAGATCCGCTTCGTGGGCACGGGAACCGCGCGCGGCGAAGGCTTTACGCTCAATGGCAGTCTGATGTCGCCCAACGCGACGTTCGCGGGCGGGCGCAACCAGTTCCGCCTCCACGCCGAGGGGGTGCGCACGGTGATGGACGTCTCGGGCACGCTCCCCGGCGTCACCGAGGTCGAGGGCGCGGACCTCCGCGCCCAGGTGCGCGGCGGCAACATGGCCGATCTGTTCGCCTTCGGCGGCATCGCCGTCCCCGATACTCGCACTTACCGCCTCCAGTCGGCGCTGACCAAGCGCGGCGACGAGTGGCTCTTCACCGGCTTGACGGGTATGTTCGGCGAGAGCGACGTCGCGGGGACGCTCACCGTCACGATGCGCCAGCGGCTGATGCTCACCGCGGACCTGCGCTCCGACACCGTCGACATCGTCGATATCGGCCCGTTCATCGGCTATAGCGCCGCCCGGCTCGAGGCGCAGGGCAACGCGGGGGCGATCCGCATGGTCAACGGGACGCCGCGCGTGCTTCCCGACGCGACCTTGCGCACCGAGGCGCTCCGCCGCTTCGACGCGCATCTGACCTGGCGCGTCCGCGCGGTCCGCGCCGAAAGCCTGCCGATATCGAACATCTCGCTCACGCTCGATCTCGACAACAGCCTGCTCGCACTTAATCCCTTCGAGTTCGACGTCGCGGGCGGCCATCTCTGGTCCAACATCCAGATCAACGCGCGCGACCCAGCCGTGCGCACCGCCTATGACATCCGCCTCTCGCCGACGCCGATGGCGCGGCTGCTCGGCCGCTTCGGCGTCGAGGAGAACGGCACCACGGGCACGATCGCCGCGCGCGCCCAGCTGACCGGCACCGGCGACACCGTTCACGAATCGCTGAGCACCTCGAACGGCCGCATCGCCTTCGTCATCCCGCGCGGCACGATGTGGGCGCGCAACACCCAGCTCGCCGAGCTCGATCTCGGCCGCTTCGTCCAGCTGATGTTCGAGGACGAGCTCGAAGACCCGATCCAGATCAACTGCGGCCTCGTCGCCTTCACCGTGCGAAACGGCGTCGGGGCCGCCGATCCGATCCTGATCGACACGCGCCACAACGTCATGCTCGGCCGCGGCGGCTTTCGCTTCCGCGACGAATCGCTCGATCTCGCGCTGCGCGCCGACGGCAAGGGTTTCAGCCTGTTCTCGGCACAATCGCCGATCGGCATCAACGGCTATTTCGCGCGGCCCGGGCTCGACGTGATCAGCGAGGAGCTGCTGCTCCGCGCCGGCGCGGCGATCGGGCTTGGCGTCCTCGTCTTTCCGCCCGCGGCGATCCTCGCCTTCGTGGATGTCGGCGACGCCGAGGCGGCGGCGTGCGGTCATTGGCACATTGTGCGCGAGCTGCTTCG
>JACMKH010000382.1 GCA_014380205.1 Sphingomonadaceae bacterium | reverse complement strand
GCCGCCCCCGCAAAGCCGCGCCTCGAGCGCCGATTCGATCCATCCCGCGATCCGCGCGGTGGGCTGCGCGGCCTGGCTCGAGGCGACCAATGCGACGAGCGCGCCGAAATCGGGCGCGACCTCGCGCGCGCCCAGGCGCTGCTGCTCGAAGCTGGCGATCCGCATCTCCATGTGCGAATCGTGGTAACGATGAAGGCTGAAGGCGCGGTAAAGCGCGACGAAAGGCTTTGGTCAGGAATCGCCACTCATACGCGCTCGGCCTGGCTTACGCTTTCGGCCGCGCGCAGCGCGGCGAGGATGCGCATCAGGTGCGCGAGATCGTGGACCTCGAGATCGACGACGAAGGTGTGGAAGCTCTTGTCGCGCGCGTCGAGCTTGAGGTTGAGGATGTTGGCGCCGTGCGCGCCGAATATCCCCGCCATCACCGCGAGCGAGCCGGGCTGGTTCTTGAGCACCGCCGAAAGCCGCGCGGCGCCCCCGTCCGATCCATCGCCCCAGCGGATCGCGATCCAGTCGGCATCGTTGCCATCGGCGAGCGTCTCGCAGTCGATCGTGTGGACCTCGATGTCCTGGCTCGGCCGCCTCAGCCCGACGATGCGGTCCCCGGGCACCGGGTGGCAGCAGGTGGCGAGCTGAAACGCGACTCCCGGGGTGAGCCCCTTGATCGAGATCGCCTGGCGCGCGGGCGGGTTGGCGCGTAGGTCGGCGCCCGTCGACCCCGGCATCAGTGCCTCCATCAGCCGCGCGTCGTCGATCTCGTGGCGCGCGATCATCTCCATCAGCGCGCCCTCGCCGCCGAGCTTAAGCCGCTTGAGCCCCTGCTTGAGCGCGTCCGCCGCGAGCGGCGCGGGCAGTCGCTTGATGATCTCCTCGTAGAGCTTGCGGCCGAGCGTGACCGATTCCTCGCGTTCCTGGTGGCGCACGTGCCGACGGATCGCGGCGCGCGCCTTGCCGGTCACCGCGAAGGTCAGCCAGCCGGGCTCGGGCTGCTGGTTGTCCGAGCGCAGGATGCGGACCTGGTCGCCGTTCTCGAGCTGGGTGCGCAGCGGGACGACGCGGCCGTTGACCTGAGCGCCGACGGTCTGGTTGCCGAGATCGGTGTGGACCTCATAGGCGAAATCGACCGGCGTCGCGCCCTTGGGAAGCTGGATCAGCTCGCCCGCCGGCGTGAAGGCGAAGATGCGGTCCTGATACATCGCCATCCGTGTGTTCTCGAGCAGCTCGTCGGGGTTGTCGCTGGTGTCGAGGATCTCGATGAGGTCGCGGATCCACCCTGCCTGTCCGTCGGGGCGCTCGCCGTGCTTGTAGCTCCAGTGCGCCGCGAGCCCGTGCTCCGCCTGCTCGTGCATGTTGCGCGATCTGATCTGGATCTCGATCCGCCGGTCCTCGCCGTGCTGGACGGTGGTGTGGATCGAGCGATAGCCGTTGCGCTTGGGGGTCGAGACATAATCCTTGAAGCGCCCCGGGATCATGTGGAAGCGCTGATGGATGATGCCCAGCGCGCGGTAGACCGCGTCGACGTCGGAGACCATCACGCGGAACGCCATGATGTCGGACAGCGTCTCGAAGTTGATGTGGCGCTCCTCCATCTTCTTCCAGATCGAATAGGGGTGCTTCTCGCGGCCGGTGACCTCGGCGTCGACCCCGTGGCTGCCGAGCAGCAGGGTCAGCTCCTTCGCGATCCGCTCGATCGAGGCCTCGCCCTCGCCTTCGCGCAGCCGCTCGAGCCGCGTCGTGATCGATTCATAGGCATCGGGCTCGAGCTCGCGGAAGGCGAGGCTCTGCATCTCCTTCATGAACTCGTACATCCCGATCCGCTCGGCGAGCGGCGCGTAGATGTCCATCGTCTCCTTGGCGACGCGGCGGCGTTTGGCCTCGTCGGCGATGTGGTGGAGCGTGCGCATGTTGTGGAGCCGGTCGGCGAGCTTGACGAGCAGCACGCGGATGTCGTCCGACATCGCGAGCAGGAACTTGCGCAGATTCTCCGCCGCGCGCTCGTTCTCGCTCTGCGCCTCGATCTTGGAGAGCTTGGTGACGCCGTCGACGAGCCGCGCGACATTCTCGCCGAACAGCCGCTCGATCTCCTCCTGCGTCGCGACAGTGTCCTCGATCGTGTCGTGGAGGATCGCGGTGGCGATCGTCTCGTCGTCGAGCATCAGGTCGGTCAGAATGCCCGCGACCTCGATCGGGTGGCTGAAATAGGGGTCGCCCGACGCGCGCTTCTGCGCGCCATGGGCGTTGACCGAGAAGACATAGGCGCGGTTGATCAGCGCCTCGTCGGCGTCGGGGTCATAGGCCTTGACCCGCTCGATCAGTTCATATTGCCTGAGCACCCGGCCAAGATGGGGCCGGGCGCCAGGCGGATTCAACTAAATTGTGCGGCTTGCGCTCAGTCGCGCGCATATTCGTTGCACGCCGCGAGCTCTTCGGCGGTGAAGCTGGCGTCGTCGACCGCGAAGGCGGCGACCGAGCCGAGCTCGCGCGCGATCGCGCCGCAGGCGTTGGCCGGGCGGCTGCGCACCTGACTCGAGACGCACTCGGCGCCCGCGCAGCGCCACGGCGACGATCGGACGATGACGACCTCCTGCGCCGAGGGCTGGGTCAGCGTGACGCGGTAGCTTGTGGCGGACGCGGCGGTGGCCGAGAACAGCATCGACACGGCGAGCAGCGAGGCGGCGGCGGAGAGGAGCTTTTTCATGGCGTGGGGCCTTTCCTTTTCAGTTGCGAATCGCTACCTACCCGATTCGGTTTCAAGTTGCAACTAAAAACTGATCCCCGCCGAACTTTTTTTGCCGAGCGGGGGAAAATGCGCTAAACCGCGCCATTGGAGAGAGCCCCATGGGCCATTTGATCGAACAGCTCACCGACCTCGGCGACGAAAACTGCGGGCTGCCCGCCGCGCTCGAGGCGATGGGCGAGCGCTGGTCGTTCCTCATCCTGCGCGCCGCGTTCAACGGCCTGAAGCATTTCGAGGAGATGCAATCGAGCCTCGGGATCGCGCGCAACATCCTCGCCAACCGGCTCGGCCGGCTCGTCGTCTCGGGCATCCTCGAGCGCACGCCCTGCCCCGACGACCGCCGCAAGGTCGAATACCGCCTCACCGAAAAGGGCGAGTCGCTGCTCCCCGCGATGATCGCGCTGAGGCAATGGGGCGAGCGCTTCGGAACGGGCATCCCCTCCGATCCCGTGCTCTGCGACAAGCGCGACGGCCAACCGATCGCGACCGTCGGCCTCAAGGCGCACGACGGCCGCGCGCTCGAATGGCACGACCTGATGTGGCTCAGCCAGCGCGACCTCGCCGCCCGCGAGGCGGCGGAGTAGCAGCCCTGCTCGTCATTCCGGCGCAAGCCGGAAGACATCCTCCGAGAAACTGCCCTCGGGATAGGGCAGCATCGTCGCGTTCCACTCCTCCCAGGCCGCCTTGAGCGCGGCGAAGCGCGCTGGCTCGGCCTGCTTGCGCTCGGCGCGCTCGCGCGCGTCGAGTGCGAGGTTGAACAGATGCTCGCGGCCGGCGAGGCGGAGGTATTTCCAGTCGCCCTCGCGCACGGCGGCCTGGTCATTGGCCTTGTAGCGCCAGAACAGCGTCCGCTCGCGCGCTGGGGCCTCACCGACGAGCACGGGGAGCAGATTCTCGCCGTCGAAATCGGCGGGATCGGACGCGGCGCCCGCCGCGGCGAGCAGCGTCGGCATGAAGTCCATCGACGCCATCACCTGGTCCGAGCGCGAGCCCGGACGGATGCGCGCGGGCCAGCGGATCAGCAGTGGCACGCGGATGCCGCCCTCGAGGAGCTCGCCCTTGACGCCGGTGAAGGGCCAAGTGTCGGAAAAGCGCTCGCCGCCGTTGTCGCTGGTGAACACGAGGATCGTGTTCGCGGCGGCGCCCGTCTCGTCGAGCGCGGCGAGCACGCGGCCGACATTGGCGTCCATGCCGCGGACCATTGCCGCATAGGTCTCGAGGCTGCCGCCGTCGCGGTGGAAGATGCTCGTGAGGCTGCGCGACACCGCCTCGTCCGCAGCCCTTCCCAAGGCCAGTGCGGCGCCGTGAAATGGAGCGAGAGCAGGAACGGCCGCGCCCCCGCCTCGCGCGCGATCCGGACAGCCTCGTCGCCGAGCAGATCGGTCAGATAGCCCTGCGCCTCGGTCGGCCGATCGTCGCGGTAGAGGCCGTCGGCCGCGCCCAGGCCGCCGAGCCCGAGCCGGTGGCTGAAATAGTCGGCGCCGCCCTGGATGATGCCGAAATGGCTGTCGTAGCCGTGGCGCAAGTGCCCGTGCTCGGGCGACGCCGAGGTGCCATTTGCCGACCAGCGCGGTGCGATAGCCGAGATCGCGCAGCGCCGAGGCGAGCGTCGGCTGGTCGTGGGGAAGCCCGAGCCCGGGGGCCGCGCGACCGAGCGGCTCCTCGAGACCGACCGCGTAACGCTCCCGGTATTGCCCCGTCGCGAGCGCGACGCGCGTCGGCGAGCAGACGCAGCTGCTCGCGTAGCCGTCGGAGAGCCTGAGCCCGCCGGTCGCGAGGCTGTCGATATGCGGCGTGCCGATCGCGCGCTGGCCGTAGACGTCGATGTCGGCATAGCCGAGGTCGTCAGCGAGGATAAAGACGATGTTGGGCGGCCGCTCGCCCAGGCCCCCGCCGAGCGCGCTCGACGCCGCGAACGGCGCCGCGCCGGCCGCCGCGACGAACT
>JACMKH010000050.1 GCA_014380205.1 Sphingomonadaceae bacterium | reverse complement strand
GGAGGCGCGCGCGGCGCTTGAGGGCGAGATCGGGCGGGGCAGGGCGGCGCTCGACGCGTCCGCGCGCACGCTGATCGAGCGCGGGCTCGCGGTGTGGTCGCGCGATGGCGCCGCGCGCCCCGTGCTGATCGTGCGCGGCCAGGCGCATCTCATCGACGATGACGCCGCCGACCATCTCGAGCGCGTCCGCCAGCTGCTCGACGAGCTCGAGGGCAAGGCGGAGATCGCGGCGCTGCTCGCGCTGGCGCGCGAGGCGCGGGCGATGAAGATCTTTATCGGATCGGAGAACAAGCTCTTCTCGCTGTCGGGCTCGTCGGTGATCGCGGCGCCCTATCACGACGGCGAGGGGAGGGTGGTCGGCGTCGTCGGCGTGATCGGGCCGACGCGCTTGAACTACGCGCGCGTGGTGCCCATGGTGGACTTCACGGCGCAAGCGCTATCCAAACTCGTTGCATGAGCAGGACAAAGATGAACGGCGGCAAGACCGAAAGCGAAACCGAAATCGCGGGCAAGGCGGAGTTCGAGGAGGAGCTCGCCGACATCCCCTTCGCGGGCCTCGAGGACGGCAAGGAGCAAGAGGAAGGAGCGGGCGGCGATCTCGGCGCGCGCGTGGTCCAGCTCGAATCGGACCTCGCGGCGGCGCGCCAAGAGGTGCTCTACGCGCGCGCCGAGGAGCAGAACACGCGCCGCCGGCTCGAGGCGGAGAAGACCAACGCGAGCACTTACGCCGCGACCGCCTTCGCGCGCGAGATCCTCTCGGTCGCCGACAATCTCGACCGCGCGCTCGCCGCGATCCCCGAGGAGCTGCGCGCCGACGAGCGCATGAAAGGGCTGATTGCGGGGATCGAGGCGACCGGCAAGGAGCTCGAGAGCATCTTCCGCAAGCACGGCATCGAGGCGATCGAAGCGATGGGCCGGCCGCTCGATCCGCACTGGCACCAGGCGATGATCGAGCTGCCGAGCGACGAGGCAGAGCCGGGAACGATCGTTCAGGAGATGCAGAAGGGGTATCGGATCAAGGAGCGGCTGCTGCGGCCTTCGCTGGTGGGGGTGGCGAAGAAGGGGGGGTGATCGCCTTGAACGGAAGGATCGATTCGAGCTGCCCCCGCGCTGGCGCTCCGGGCACCTTGCCCCCCTCGCGCAGCAGGAACACATGGCGCACGATCTCGGCCTGCTGCTCGAGGCCGTAGCGGTCGAGCTTCCAGCCGGGCTTGATGCTGTACGAGTAGCGGCAGAAGGGGTGGCGCTTGAGGGGGAGGAAGATACCCATCTGGTGCTGCCAGATGTGCGTCATCTCGTGGATGAACAGGCCGCGCCGGCCGAGCTTCTCCTTCGCGAAATTCTCGGTCCACAGCGTGCCCTTGGGGTGCAGCCAGATCGCGCCGTTGGGCGCCATCGCGGTCTTCTTGGGCTGGAGCGGGAAATATTTGCGCGCGTGGATGCGCACCGCGTCATAGTCGATCGCGTCGCCGAACACGCTCGCGGCGAGCGTACGTTCGCCATCGGTGAGACCGCGCGTGGTCACCGCGCCGCCGCGTAGGGGTTCGGATCGCCCGCCGCGACGACCGGAGCTTCGATACGCAGGTCGCGGCCGCTATCGAAGCGAAAGTCGAGCGCAATGCGAGCGCCCCGCGTCACGCCCGGATCGATGCCGAACAGCATCGCGTGCCTGCCGCCGGGCGCGAAGCGCACCGCGCTGTCGGGCGGTACATCGACCGCGCGGATCGGAACCATGGTCATCCGTCCGTCCTGCTCGGCGCTTTCGTGCAGCTCGATGGTCGCGACCATCGGGCTCTCGACCGCGATCAGCGTGTCGCCGGTCGCCCCGCCGTTGAGCGTGAAATAGGCCGCGCCCGGGCGGCCATCGACGGCGGGCAGTCGCACCCACGCCTGGGTTACCGGCTCGGCCGGCGCGGGTGGCGCTTCGGGCTCGGCGCAGGCGGCGATGGCGAGCAGCGCGGCAAGAGCGGAAAGGCGCGGGCGCATGGGCGTTTCCTGATGTCGGACAACGGCGCGGCATAGGGGGCGGCGACGCTTGCAGCAACCGAATCCCCACCTACATTAAGTCGCGTAACGCTGACCGACGGCGCTTGCTCGCATTCGAGGGGGCCGTCGGCTCCGCCAACATTTTGGGGAATGAGGAACTCAATGGCTAAAGTCATCGGCATCGACCTTGGCACCACCAACAGCTGCGTCGCCGTCATGGAAGGCGGCAAGCCCAAGGTCGTCGAAAACGCGGAAGGGGCGCGCACCACCCCCTCGATCGTCGCCTTCGCCAAGGATGGCGAGCGGCTCATCGGCCAGCCAGCCAAGCGCCAGGCCGTCACCAATCCCGACAACACGGTGTTCGCGGTCAAGCGCCTGATCGGCCGCCGCTTCGACGATCCCATGACCAAGAAGGACATGGAGCTCGTTCCCTATGACATCGTCAAGGGCGGCAACGGCGACGCCTGGGTCGCGGCGGGCGGCGACAAATACAGCCCCTCGCAGATCTCGGCGTTTATCCTCCAGAAGATGAAGGAGACCGCCGAAAGCTATCTCGGCGAGACCGTCGAGCAGGCCGTGATCACCGTCCCCGCCTATTTCAACGACGCCCAGCGCCAGGCGACCAAGGACGCGGGCAAGATCGCGGGGCTCGAGGTGCTGCGCATCATCAACGAGCCGACCGCGGCCGCGCTCGCCTATGGGCTCGAGAAGCAGGACGGCAAGACGATCGCGGTCTACGACCTCGGCGGCGGCACCTTCGACATCTCGATCCTCGAAATCGGCGACGGGGTCTTCGAAGTGCGCTCGACGAGCGGCGACACGTTTCTCGGCGGCGAGGATTTCGATATTCGCATCCTTAATTACCTAGCCGACGAGTTCAAAAAG
>JACMKH010000381.1 GCA_014380205.1 Sphingomonadaceae bacterium | reverse complement strand
TTTTCAGCAAATCATAGAGAGTGGGGCGGCTGATCCCGAGCAGCCGCGCGGTGCCGGAGATATTATTTTCGGCACGCGCCAGCGCGCGGCGGATGGTCTTGCGGTCGGCGATCTCGCGCGCGGCCTTCAAATTGATCGGGATCGTGTCGGCGATCGTCTCGAGGTCGAGATCGGCGGCGGTGACGAGCTTGGCGTCGGCCATGATCGCCGCGCGCTTGATCCTGTTCTCGAGCTCGCGGACGTTGCCCGGCCAGCCCCAGCCGTCGATCGCGGCGAGCGCGTCGGGCGCGAAGCCCTTCACTCCCGTCGCCAGCTCGCCGGCGAATCGGCGCAGGAAGTGGCGCGCGAGCAGCGTCGCGTCGCCGGGCCGCTCGGCAAGCGTCGGAATGCGGATCACGATCTCGGCGAGACGATAGTAGAGGTCCTCACGGAAGCTCCCCGCGGCGATCATCGCATCGAGGTTCTGGTGCGTCGCGCAGACGATGCGGACATCGACCGGGATCGCCCTGCGCCCGCCGAGCCGCTCGATCACGCGCTCCTGGAGGAAGCGCAGCAGCTTGACCTGAAGCGGCAGCGGAATGTCGCCGACCTCGTCGAGGAACAGCGTGCCCCCCTCGGCGAGCTCGATCTTGCCCTCGGTGGTCTTGATCGCGCCGGTGAACGCGCCCTTCTCGTGCCCGAACAGCTCGGCCTCGAGCAGATTTTCGGGGATCGCGGCGCAGTTGATCGCGACGAACGGCTTGCCAGCGCGACGGCTCTTCTCATGAAGCCCGCGCGCGAGCAGCTCCTTGCCCGTCCCGCTCGCGCCCAGCAGCATCACCGAGACATCGGTGTTGGCGACGCGCTCGATCATCTGAGCGAGTTTGAGCATCTCGGGCGCGGCGGTGATCATTCCGCCGAGCACGCTCGCTTCGCTCCCCGCCGCCGCGGCAAGCCGCGCGTTCTCGGCCTCGAGCGCATGGACGCGGAAGGCGCGCGCGACGATCAGCCCGAGCGTGTCGATGTCGACGGGCTTGGCGTAGAAGTCGTAAGCGCCGCCCGCGATCGCGCGGAGCGCGCTCTCGCGCGCGCCATGCCCCGAGGCGACGATCACCTTGGCATCGGCCTTGAGCGACAGGATCTCCCCGAGCGCCGCGAAGCCCTCGCTCGTGCCGTCGGGATCGGGCGGCAGGCCGAGGTCGAGCGTAACCACCGCGGGCTCGCGCAGGCGCAACGCGTCGATCGCGCTCGCGCGGTCGCTCGCGGTGATCACCTCATAATCCTCATAGGCCCAGCGCAGCTGGCGCTGGAGCCCCTCGTCGTCCTCGACGATCAGCAGCACGGGCTTGGTCTCGGCCATCAGGCAGTCTTTCGCTGGTAGGTTGCAACCGGCGGATCGGCGAACAGCGACACCGCCTCGGCCCCCGCGATCGGCAGCCAAACGGTGAAGCGGCTGCCCTCGCCGGGGCGGCTCTCGACCTCGATCCGCCCGTTCATTTCGGCGACGAGAGCGCGCGCCTCGAACGCGCCGATCCCGAAGCCGCCCGCCTTGGACGAGGCGAAGGGCTTGAACAGCCCCGAGCGGATGAATTCGGCGGTCATCCCCACGCCATGGTCGAGCACGCTGATCGCGGCGCGCATACCCTCGCGGCGCGCGCCGACCCACACCGTCGCGCCCGGCGGGCTCGCGTCGATCGCGTTCTGGACGAGATGGCCGAGCACGGTTTCGAGCCGCGCGGGATCGGCGATCGCGAGCACGTCGCTCCCCGCTTCAAGCTCGACCGGGTGGACCACCGCCTTTTGCGCGACCACCGCTCCGGCGATCGCGCGCAGGCTCGTCGCACGCGGCTCCTCGCTCCGCCCGCGCTGGTGCTGCGAGAGGCGCGCGAGCAACTCGTTCATCTTGCCTACCGAATCCTGCAGGGTCGCGACCATGTCGGCGCGGAACGCGGGGTTGTCGGCATGGCGTTCGGCGTTGCGCGCGACCAGGCTGAGCTGGCTCACTAGGTTCTTGATGTCGTGCATGATGAAGGCGAAGCGCCGGTTGAACTCGTCGAAGCGCCGCGCCTCGCTCAAGGCTTCTTGACCGCGCGCCTCGGCGAGATGGCTCGCGACCTGACGGCCCGCAATGCGCAGCAGGTCGAAATCCTCCCAGTCGAGCGTGCGATCGACCAGCGGACGCGCGAGCACCACCGCGCCGACCAGCCGCTCGCTGTGGATCAGCGGGACCAGCGCCCAGGCGCGCGTGTCCGACGCGAGCCAGCCGGGCGCGGCCTCGCGCAGCCCTTCGGGCAGCGCCGTATCGCCCGAGGGCGCGTCGATCTCGACGATATGGCCGGTCTCCTCGAGCAGCCCGATCAGCGCGCTCTGGTTGACCTGGCGGCCGAACGCGGCGCCCGGCCACTGCCATTGCGACGTTTGGACGAACGCGTCGCCGGCTTGGCATTCGAGCAGCGCGCCGCCGGGCGATTCGGTGATGTCGGCGATAGCGCGGATCGCGCGGGCGTCGATCGTCGCGGCATCGGGCCCGCTCTCGCCGAGCGTCCGGTTGAAGCGCATCCATTCGGCGCGATAATCGTAGCGGTGCTTGAAGATATGCTTGGCGATCTCGACGCGCAGCCAGGCGCGCGCGCGGCGCGAAGGCAGCAGCAGCAGCGCCGCCGCCGACATCGCCGCGATCAGCCCGAGCTGGACGATCGGCGCATAGCCCG
>JACMKH010000380.1 GCA_014380205.1 Sphingomonadaceae bacterium | reverse complement strand
CTTTGCATGCTCGCCGCCGCGCTCGCGCCGGTCTCGGCGCCCGCGCAGCCGCGCGCCGATCAGGACGCCGCGCTCGAAAGCCGACAGGCGGGGCGCGCGATGCCGCTGCGCGCGATCGAGGCGCGCGTGATCCGCGAAATGCGCGGCGCCGATTATATGGGCAACCCTATTTATTTCGAGGACCGCAACACCTATCGAATGACCTTCATGCGTCAGGGTCGGGTCATCCGCGTCGAAGTGGATGCCCGCTCGGGCCGCATCACGGATCGGACCGATAGGTAACACCATATGCGCGTTCTGATTGTCGAAGACGAGCCGACCCTCGGGCGGCAGCTTCGCGCGACCCTCGAAGGCGCGGGCTATGCGATCGACCTCGCCACCGACGGCGAGGATGGGCATTACCTGGGCTCGACCGAAAGCTATGACGCGATCGTGCTCGATCTCGGCCTCCCCGAGATCGACGGGCTGACCGTGCTCGATCGCTGGCGCAAGGAGGGGATCGTGATCCCCGTGCTCGTGCTCACCGCGCGCGACAGCTGGTCGGACAAGGTCGCCGGGCTCGACGCGGGGGCCGACGACTATCTCGCCAAGCCCTTCCAGACCGAGGAGCTGATCGCGCGATTGAGGGCGCTGATCCGTCGCGCGTCGGGCAACGCCTCCTCCGAGCTCGTCGCGGGCGACGTCCGACTCGACACGCGTTCGGGCAAGGTCACGCTCGCCGGCGAGCCGGTCAAGCTCACCGCGCAGGAGTACAAGCTGCTGAGCTACCTGATGCACCACAAGGGCAAGGTGGTCAGCCGCACCGAGCTCATCGAGCACATCTACGATCAGGATTTCGACCGCGATTCGAACACGATCGAGGTGTTCGTCACGCGCATCCGCAAGAAGCTCGGCCCCGAGGTGATCACGACGATCCGCGGGCTCGGCTATAGCCTCGAAGAGCCGAGCCAGCGCACGCCCTAGGCGTAGCGCGGCCGGCGGCGGACCGGAGCCCGCCGCCGGCGCGCGAGCGATCAGGCCTCGGGCGTGGCCGGCGCCTCGGCGGCGGCGGGCTGGGCGACCGCCGGGGTTTCGGAGAGCCGGTTCGCATCCGACAGCGTCACGGGCAACCGCTCGGCGGTCCGCGCGACGAGCTCGCGGCCCTCGGGGATGACGCCGCTGCGCCCCGTGATGAACAGCCCCGCGACCGGGATGATGACCACGCCCGCGATCGTCGCGGCGGTGTTGCCCTCGCCTTCCTGACGGTACGTGCCGGTGACCGGGATGCGGCGGCCGTCGAGCTCGATGTAGCGCAGCTCGACATCCATCTTGCCCGATTTGCCGAACATGCCGCGCCCGGTGCGCCAGGTGATCTCGCCGAAGGCGGGCGTGCCGCGCGGGATGACGACATAGTCGTCGAGCATCACGTCGTGGCGGACCGTGAGGCGGAACATATAGCCCTCCTCCTGCTCGTTGGTGCTGATCGTCTCGGCCATCCCGAGCAGGATTTCGGTGTTGGCGGGCAGGAACGCCGCGGGCGTGCCCGCACGCACCTGCGCGACGACGGGCCCGCTCGCGCCGGGCGATTCGACCGCGACGAGAGGCGATTCGGTGGCGTCCTGCGCGGCCGCGGGCATAGCGGAAAACGCGGCGAAAACCGCCGCGGAAGCGATGTATTTCATGGTTTGGATACTCCCCGCCGGCGAAACGCTCGCCGTGCTTGCGCGCGGGGCCCTACCCGATGTTCAACCAAAAGGAAATAGGTCGCTCCGAAAAAATCCATACGACATAGAGATTTGCGCCAAATCAGTGCGACTTGGCACCCCACTGTGCCCCCTCGTTCAGCTGGTGTATCCTCCCCGGCGCACACCATGAACGACGCGATGAAGCCCCTCGAGCCCGCGACCGCCGAGCCCTCGCCGCCGCCGCCCCGCGCGCGGCGCTGGAGCGTGTGGGGGCCCTCACTGACGCGGCGGATGATCGGGATCGCCTCCATCTGGATCGGCGTGCTGCTGCTCTCGGGCGGGCTCGCGCTCGATCGCGTGCTGACCCAGGCGATCACGCGCAATTTCGACGGCCAGCTCGAATATGCGCTGACCGCGATG
>JACMKH010000379.1 GCA_014380205.1 Sphingomonadaceae bacterium | reverse complement strand
GGGCTTGCCCGGCGCGGCGCCCTCGATATCGGCCTTGACGATCCGCCCACCGGGCCCGCTGCCCGACATCGCCGAGAGATCGAGCCCCTTCTGCTCGGCGATGCGGCGGGCGAGCGGGCTCGCCTTGACGCGATCGCCAACCTTGCTCGGCGCTGGGGCCTCGGCCCGCTCGTCGCGCCGATCGCCCTTGCGGCGATCTTCGGAATCGCGATTTTCGGCGCGGCGATCTTCGGAACGGCGATCGTCGGCTCGGCGTTCTTCGGAACCCTCTCCCCCGGCAGGCGGAGAGGGAGGAGCCGCTTCAGCGGCGACGGGAGAGGGGACGGCTCCCGCGTCCTCGCCCTCCTCGGCGATGATCGCGATCACCGTGCCGACCTTGACCTCGTCGGTCCCCTCGGCGACCAAGATCTTCGCGATCGTGCCCTCGTCGATCGCCTCGAACTCCATCGTCGCCTTGTCGGTCTCGATTTCCGCGAGGATGTCGCCCGAGCTGACCGCGTCGCCCTCCTTGACCAGCCATTTGGCGAGCGTCCCCTCCTCCATCGTCGGGGACAGCGCGGGCATCTTGAGCTCGATCGGCATGGGCGATCCTCGCTTGGTTCAGAGCGTCAGCGCAACATCCCTTGCCGCGCCGCCCAGCGCGCGTAAAGGGCGAAGCCCGCCTGCGCGGCGACGATGAAGCCCTGGAACGCGAGCCCGCCGGGGCCATAGGCTTTGATCCCGTTGCCCATGGTCAGATCCCAACCGATCAGCCCGATCAGGATGCCGACGACGGTCGCCCAGAAGATCCGCTCGGCGATCGCGCGCCGCAGCAGCAGCGCGATCGCCGCCAACACGCCGAGGAACACGCACGCCCCCCACAGGATCATGCGCCATTCGGGCGCCGCGTCGATCAGCGCGATCATCTCGGGCGAGGCCTGCGCCATCGCGACGGGATCGCGGACCATCGTCAGATAGAAATTGTACAGGCCGAAGCCGTTCCACAGCAACGCGACGATCCCGACGATCCAGAAAACGGTGTTGCGCATGATCCTTCCCCCTGTTGTTCAGCACCGATCCTATCCGCTTTCGCGGGCGCGCGCCACGCTTGCCACGCGCGGCGATCTGGCGCAGATTCCCCGCGAACCACAACGGGGGTTCTTATGCGCACATATCTGGTCGTCATCGACGAGACCGAGGAGGCGCGATCGGCGCTGCATTATGCCGCGATCCGCGCGCTCAAGCTCGGCCGCACGGTCGAGATCCTCGCGCTGATCCCCCCGCCGGAGTTCGTCAACTGGGCGGGGGTCGAGGCCGCGTTCGAGGAGGAGGCGCGGCTGCGCGCCGAGGCGCTGGTCGCGCAGGCCGCGGGAGTGTTGATCGAGGAGACCGGGGTCAAGCCCAAGATCACCGTGCGCAACGGCGATCCAGCGAAGATCATCCGCGAGATCCTCGGCGAGAATCCGGACATAGCGGGCCTCATGCTCGGTGCCGCCAAGAGCGGCCCGCCCGGCCCGCTGGTCACGCATTTCGCGGGCAACGACGCGGGGAGCCTGCCCTGCCCGATCATCATCGTGCCGGGCGGGCTGAGCGACGAGGAGCTGGAGCAATTGGGATGACAAGGACATTGTTCCTGGCCGCAGCGGCATTGCTCTCATCGCCGGCGTTGGCCCAGGCGCCCGAACCGCCTTCCCCTGAACGCCTCCGCGCCACCGTCGAGCGCCTCGTCTCATTCGGGACGCGCCATACGCTGTCGAGCGCGACCGATCCGGCGCGGGGAATCGGGGCGGCGCGGCGTTGGGGGGCGGGCGAGCTTGAGGGCTTTTCGGAGGCGTGCGGCGGTTGCCTCGAGGTGACGACGATCTCGGACCGCTTCTCGGGCGAGCGCGCGCCGAACGGCGTGATCGTCGAGAATGTGCTCGCTATCCAGCTGGGGGCGAACCCCGGTCGCGTCGTCATCATCCAGGGCCATATCGACAGCCGAGTCACCGATCCGCTCGATTTCACCAGCGACTCGCCCGGCGCCAACGACGACGGATCGGGAACCGCGCTGGTTATCGAGGCCGCGCGCATTCTGAGCCGCGAGCGGCACGACGCGACCATCGTTTACGCGCTGCTCTCGGGCGAGGAGCAGGGGCTGTGGGGCGGCGAGCTGCTCGCGCGTCACGCGACCGAGCAGGGCTGGCAGGTGCTCGCGGTGCTCAACAACGATATCGTCGGCAACACCGTCGGCACCTCGGGCGCGGTGGTCGACGATCGCGTGCGCGTATTCAGCGAGGGCATTCGCGCGTCCGAGCTCGACGACCCCGAAGCGACGCGCATCCGGC
>JACMKH010000378.1 GCA_014380205.1 Sphingomonadaceae bacterium | reverse complement strand
GCGGGATCGAGCGCGCCGAGCTTTCGGCGGCGGGCGCGCCGCTCGCGCTCAGATCGGGCGGCGGCCAGGGCAGCGCGCGCTTCCAGGGCGTCTCGGCCTTCGTCGACGCGAGCAGCCTCGCCGTGCGTGCGATGCCGGTCGCGTTCGAGTTCGCATTCCGCGGCAACGAATCGCTCGCGCTGAGGCCCTGGGCGGGGGACACCAGCTGGCGGCTGCGCTCGCCCTGGCCGCATCCCTCGTTCCAGGGCGGCTTCCTGCCCGCGAGCCACGCGATCTCGGGCGACGGCTTCTCGGCCGAATACCGGATCAGCAACCTCGCGCTCGGCCGCTCGCTGGTCGACACGAGCGGCGATTTCGCCTCGCTGATCGGGCCCGCCGGCGAGGCCGCGCCCGAGGGGTACGATCCCGCCGCGGCGGCGATCAGCCTGATCGACCCGGTCGACATCTATTCGCGCGTTGATCGCTCGGTGAAATACGGCTTCCTGATCATCGGCTTCACCTTCCTCGCCTATCTGATGTTCGACGTGATCGCGGGGGTGCGCGTCTCGGCGGTCGAATATCTGCTGGTCGGCGCGGGGCTGGTGCTGTTCTTCGTGATGCTGCTCGCCTTCGCCGAGGTCGTCGGCTTCGCGCTCGCCTTCCTGATCGCGGGCGGCGCGATCGTCGGCCTCACCACCGCCTATTCGGCCGCGGTGCTGCGAAGCTGGCGCCGCGCCGCGCTGATCGGCGGCCTGCTCGCGGGCCTCTACGCGGTGCTCTTCGTGCTGCTCAGCCTCGAGAGCTTCGCGCTCCTGATCGGCTCGCTCCTCCTCTTCGCGGCGCTCGCGGCGGTGATGTACCTCACGCGCAACCTCGATTGGGGTGGGCGGATCGAGCGGAGCGGAGAATGATCGCTGCGACGGCGCGCTAGCGCGGTCAAATTACCGTGAAGTCGCTTGCGTTCAACGCCGGGGCTCCGGTCAACACGGCGATCAGCGTCTTGGCCTGCGCGCCCGTGCCGTCGGGATCGAAGAACAGCTTGCCGACATCGGAATCGTAGATCAGCCTGTCGTTGGCGTCGCCGGCGGCGTTTCCCACGACGAAATGGCTGGCCTTGACGCGATTGAGGCCGAACACATCGCCAGCGAGCACGATCCTGTCCTCGCCCGGCGCGAAATCGGAAATGACGTCGGCGTCTTGCTGATCGAGGCTGGTAAGGTGGAAACGATCCGCGCCGTCTCCGCCGTTGAGCGTGTCGCGGTTGGCGCCGCCCGCGAGGGTGTCTTTGCCCCGGCGGCCCGTGATCGCGTCCTTGCCGTCCGCGCCTTCGATGATGTTGGCGAAGCGGTCGCCTCTCAGCAGATCGTTATGCGCCGAGCCGCGCAGATTCTCGATCCCGACATAGACGTCACCAGCGGCCTCGTTGTGGTTGGTCTCGGGGTTCTGGAGGTCGGCGGTCACTCTCGCGAGCGCGCTCGAATAATCGGCCCAGTCGTTGCCCGCGCCGCCGTCGAGCCGGTCGCCGGTGAGTATCGCGCCCGAGGTGAGCGAGATGTGCGCGGTGAAGCTGCTGCTTTCGGTCGAGCTAAGATTGAACGGGACAAACTCGATCATGTAAGTTCCCGCTGTCGCGAAGGTGTAGCTGAGATAGGCGGCCTCATAGTTCGATCCGGGATCGGGTGTCGGCGAGAGTCCGCTAAACGCGATATAGCTGTTCGGCGCATCCATGATCGCGAAATAGACGTCGACGTCGTAATCGGAGCCACCCGCGAAATCGGTGGCGTCGACGTCGATGGTGACGGTGTCGCCCGCGGCGGCGGTGAAGCTGTAATAGGGGTAGCCCGGACCGTCGGGGCCGGGGGGCAGCGTGCGCTCGATCGTCACGTGCGGGACGGTGGTCGCATTCTCGATCGTTGGATCGGCGGCCAGGCTGAACATATGGTCGAGCCGCGCGGGCAGGTTCTCCGAGGCCGCCCCGTCGACGATCCGCCCCGCTGCGCCGTTCGCGCCGCCTTCGAGCGTGTCGTCGCCGTCGCCCGCCTCGATCACGTCGTTGCCGCCGTTGCCGCGCAACAGGTCGCCGCCGCCGCCGCCCTGGAGCAGATCGGCCTCGGCGCCGCCGATCACCTCCAGCGCCTCGACGCTCGTCAGGCTGAAGCCCGGAAGCAGCGGCGCGACCGCGCGTCCGCTCGAATAATCGAGCACCACGCGATCGAAGCCGTCGCCGCCGCTGACGAAAAGCAGCGGCGCGCTCACCATGTCGATCGCCAGCGCGCCCGTATCGATCAGATCGTCGCCCGCGCCGCCATCATAGGTGTTGAAGGCGCCGTCGTCCTGCAGCGTGTCATTGCCATTGCCGCCGATCAGCCAGTCTGAGCCCGCGCCGCCGATGAGGAGATCGTGGCCCGCGCCGCCCTCGAGGCTGTCCCAGCCGATATTCCCGACGAGCGTGTCGCTCCCGCCTTCGCCCTGGATATGCTCGGGGCGATCGCCGCCGACAAGCGAATCGGCCGACGCGGTCCCCTCGATCGGGTTGAGCGTCGCGAAGGCCAGGCTGACAAAGCCCGAGCTCGTCGCTTCATAGCTCGCGTCGTCGAGGCGGTAGCCGGTGTAATGGGCCGAATCGACCTGGCCCGAAAAGCTGATCCCTCCGGGTGTGATGGTGAAATGGCCGACGTAGGTCTGGAAGGGCTCGGGCGCCCATTTGACATACTGAAACTCCTCGCGGATGCCGTATTCGATCGCACCATATGTCGTCGACGACCAACCAACCGCGACGAAATCGCCGGGAAAATCGGTGATGTCGGTGGTCGCGTCGATCGCCGCCATGAACGCGATCTGCGCGGCCGTGACCGGCCCGAACGAGATCAGCCCAGTGCCCCAGAACACCGGCTCGCCCTCGCCTGTGTGGCTGCCCCAGACGAGCGGCACGGGATCGAGCGCCTCGTAATCCTCTTCGGGCGCCGGCGGATTCTCGGGATCAACCTCGAGAACCTCGCGGATGATCCAGTTCGCATTTTCGCCGTCGATGACATCTCTGCGGCTGCGCGGCATGCCAACCCCCTGCATTATACTGCCCGCCGCATAGCACGAAGCGCGGCGTCAGTCAGTGACAGAGGTCACAGGGCGCGGATAGACTCAGGCCACAACGATACCTCCGGCGTTCAGTGCAAGGCCATACTGCACGAGGGAAATGTCCCAGCTCAGCAGAGAACCGCGGGGCCTCACCGCCACCGCAAATTTCCCCGCCCCAGCTCCGCCGCGCTCCGCTTCCCCATCAGCTGCATCCCGCGCTCGATCTCGCCCCTCAGCTTGCCCAGCGCGCGCTCCACCCCCTCCTGCCCGCCCGCCGCGAGCGCGTACAAATACATCCGCCCGCCCGAGCACGCCTTCGCCCCCACGCTCAGCGCCTTGAGCACATGGCTGCCGCGCCGGACGCCGCCGTCGCAGATCACGTCGATGCGGTCGCCGACCGCGTCGACGATCTCGGCGAGCTGGTCGAAGGGGGCGCGGCCGCCGTCGAGCTGGCGCCCGCCGTGGTTGGAGACCATGATCGCGGTCGCGCCGATGTCGACCGCGCGGCGCGCGTCGCCAACCGACATCACGCCCTTGAGGCAGAACTCGCCGCCCCAATCGGCGCGGAGGCGCTCGGCGGTCTTCCAGTCCATGTTGGGATCGAGCTGGGTGTTGATATATTCCGCGACCGAGAGGGCGAAATTGGGGTCCTCGCCCGCCGTCCCGCGGATGTTGGCGAGCTCGAATTTCTCGCGGAACAGATAATGGCCCGTCCAGCCCGGGCGCGCGGCGAATTTGAGGATCATCGACGGGGTGAGGCGCGGCGGGGTCTTGAAGCCGGTGCGCAGGTCGCGCTCGCGGTTGCCGCCGACGATCGTGTCGACGGTGAGCGCGAGCGCGTCGAATCCCGCCGCCTTGCAGCGCTCGACGAGGCCGCGGTTGAGCCCCTGGTCGCGGTGGATGTAGAGCTGGAACATCTTGGGGCTCGCGATCAGCGCGCCGATCTCCTCGATCGAGGCGGTGCCGATCGTCGAGACGCCCATCCAGGTGCCGAATTTTTCGGCCGCGCGCGCGACCGCGCGCTCGCCTTGCCAGTGGAACAGACGCTGGAGCGCGGTGGGCGAGAGCATCAGCGGCATGGCGATGCGCTTGCCCATCACGGTGGTCGAGAGGTCGACGCTTTCGACCCCTGCGAGCACGTCGGGGACGAGGTCGCATTCGTCGAACGCCGCAGCGTTGCGGCGCAGCGTCACCTCGTCGTCGGCGCCGCCGTCGATGTAGTGGAAGATCGGGCTCGGCAGCCGTTTCTGGGCGAGCTTCCGGAAATCCTCGGTGTTGTGGCAATCGGCGAGGCGCATGGGGCGGATGTCTGGCATGGGAGAATGAGCACGTCCATAATCGCCCTCCCTTGCAGGGAGGGGGGTCGCCCCGCTATCTCCGCCCCATGGTCGAATTCAGGCTCCCCCGAAACAGCGTCGTCAGCAAAAAGGGCCGCGCGCACAGGGCGCCGGAGGGCGCGGGCAGCGTCCGCACCTTCCGCGTCTATCGCTACGATCCCGACAGCGGCCAGAATCCGCGCTACGACAGCTTCGAGATCGATCTCGACGATTGCGGGCCGATGGTGCTCGATGCGCTGATCAAGATGAAGTCCGAGCAGGACGCGAGCCTGACTTTCCGCCGATCGTGCCGCGAGGGCATCTGCGGCTCGTGCTCGATGAACATGAACGGCAGGAACGGCCTCGCCTGCACCACCGCGATCGAGGACTTGAAGGGCGAGATCCGCATCACCCCGCTGCCGCACATGGACGTGATCAAGGATCTCGTCCCCGATTTCACGCATTTCTACGCGCAATATGCGTCGATCGAGCCGTGGCTTAAGACGAAAACCCCCGATCCGGCGGGCAAGGAGCGGCTGCAGTCGCCCGAGGACCGCGCGAAGCTCGACGGGCTCTACGAATGCATCCTCTGCGCCTGCTGCTCGGCGGGCTGCCCGAGCTATTGGTGGAATTCGGACAAGTTCCTCGGCCCCGCGATCCTGCTCCAGGCCTATCGCTGGCTCGCCGACAGCCGCGACGAGATGACCGGCGAGCGGCTCGACGAGCTCGAGGACCCGTTCCGCCTCTACCGCTGCCACACGATCATGAACTGCGCGAACGTCTGCCCCAAGGGCCTCAATCCCGCCAAGGCGATCGCCGAGACCAAGAAGATGCTGTTGGAGCGGGCGCTGTAGCTGGCCGATGCCCACGATCCTGCGCGTCGAGGGCTATCGCTTCTACTTTTACAGCCACGAACCCAACGAACCGCCCCACGTCCATGTCGACAAGGGCGAGGGGACGATGAAGGTCTGGTTGGAGGAGATCCGCATCGCGAAGCATCGTGGCTTCCGTGCGAAGGAGCGCGCTGCTATTCTCACCCATGTGACAGCGCATCGCGGGGCGATGCTGGAGGCGTGGCATGAATATTTCGACCAAGGTCGCTGACGAACGGGTTTCCGCCGTGCGCTTCGAGAGCGATCGCCTGATTGTCGATCTCGCGGACGGCCGCACGATCGCTGTGCCCGTCGCCTGGTATCCCCGTCTAGCCGGCGCCACGCCGGCCCAGCGCGCTCGCTGGAAGGTCGCGGGCGGTGGCTACGGCATTCACTGGCCGGACATCGACGAGGACTTGAGCACCGAGGGCTTGCTGCGCGGCGCGCCCGCGCCGAAGCTCGCGGCGTGATGGCCTTTATGCCGCCTTGCGTCGCCATGGCGACCGCCTTGCACGGCTAGGTCTTTCCCGCCAGTGCGGCCGGGATGTGCCCAGCCTTCATCCACCGCCCCGATCCCGATCTTCCGGGCTGGCTGACTTGGGAGCTGAGCGATCCGACGCGCTTCAACGGCGTGCTCGGCCCATTGCGCGTGCGCGAGGAGAAGGACGGGCAGGTCCGCGTGCGGATGGTCCCCACGCACGCGCATTCAAACCTCTCCGACGTCGTCCACGGCGGCGTCACGCTCTCGCTGATCGACATCGCGATGTTCGCGGGCGCGCGGATGTTCGGGCTGATCGAGGCGGGGACCGCGGTGACGCTCGATCTTTCGGTCCAGTTCATGGGCGCGGGGCGGATCGACGAGCCGCTCGACGTTCTCGTCGAGCTGCTCCGCGAAACGCGGCGGCTGCTTTTCCTGCGCGGGCTGGTCGTGCAGGGCGAGGACAAGGTCGCCGCCTTCTCGGGAACGATCCGCAAGCCGGCGGCGCGATGAGCCGACTCCTCTCCCGCTACCAAACCCTGCTCGCCGCGGGCGAGCTCAGGCCCGATCCGGACCAGCGCGCCGCCGTCGACCGCCTCGCCGCGCTGAGCGCCGCGCTCGAAGCCACGCGCGAACGCGGCCTGCTCTCCCGCCTGCTGAGCAGCGCGCCCGAACCCCCGCGCGGCGTCTATCTCTGGGGCGGGGTCGGGCGCGGCAAGTCGATGCTGATGGACCTGTTCTTCCATTGCCTCGACATCAGGCGGAAGCGCCGCGTCCATTTCCACGAGTTCATGCTCGACGTTCACGCGCGGCTCCGCGCCGAGCGCGAAAAGGAGGAAGGCGACCCGATAGCCCCCGTCGCCGAGGCGATCGCGCACGAGACGCGGCTGCTCGCCTTCGACGAGCTGGTGGTCAACAACACCGCCGACGCCGCGATCATGTCGCGGCTGTTCACCGCGATCATCGGCGAGGGCGTGACGCTCGTCGCGACCTCAAACCGCCCGCCCGCCGATCTCTACAAGGACGGGCTCCAGCGCGAGCACTTCCTCCCCTTCATCGCGCTGATCGAGGCGCGGCTCGACGTGATCGGCCTCAACGGCCCGGTCGATTACCGGCTCGAACGGCTCGGCGGCATGCCGACCTGGCACGTCCCCAACGGCCCGGCCGCCACCGCCGCGCTGCGCGAAATCTTCTTCCGCATGACCGACTATCCGCCCGAGGACGCGATCAACGTCCCCACCGAGGACATCCCAGTGCAGGGCGGCCGCTCGCTCCACGTCCCCAAGAGCCTCAAGGGCGTCGCGGTGTTCTCGTTCAAGCGGCTGTGCGGTGAGCCGCGCGGCGCGGCCGACTATCTCGCGATCGCACGCCGCTTTCACACGGTGATCATCGTCGGCATCCCCGTGCTCGGGCCCGACAAGCGCAACGAGGCCGCGCGCTTCACGACGCTGATCGATGCGCTCTACGAGCACAACGTCAAGCTCATCGCCGCCGCCGACGCCGAGCCCGCCGCGCTCTATCCCGAGGGCGACGGCAGCTTCGAGTTCGAGCGCACGATCTCGCGGCTGATGGAGATGCGCAGCGAGGAGTATCTCGCCGAGGGGCACGGCGTGTAAGTCCTCCCCGAGCTTGCTCGGGGAGGGGGACCGTTCGCCGAAGGCGAATGGTGGAGGGGGCGGCGGTGCAACCGCCGCTTCGCGGCGGCCCCTCCACCATGCTTCGCATGCGTCCGAGCGAGATCGTGTCCCCCGGACACGATCTTGGCATGCCGGGGGCATGCCAAAGCTCGAACGCCCTCCCCAAGCCGAGCTTGGGGAGGAACTTCGGTTGACCCGTGACGCGAATCCGCCAACAACCCGTCGTCTCAAATAGGGAGTTGCCCCATGCGCCTTATCCTGTTCACCTCCCTCCTCCTCGCCTCGACCGCCGCCTCCGCGCAGACCGCCGACGAATGGCATCAGCGCGGGCGCGAGATATTCGAGGCATCGATCGAGATCCCCACCGTCCAGGGCCGCGGCCAGATGGACGAGATGGTGACCTATCTGCGCGGGCTGCTCGAACCCGCCGGGATCACCGACATCACCGTCCACGATCATGGCGCGGACTATGGCGGCACCCAGTCGATGGTGATCCGCTGGCCCGCCGCCGAGCCCTCGGGCGAGAAGGCGATCATCCTGCTCGCGCACATGGACGTGGTCGAGGCGCTCCCCGCCGACTGGTCGCGCGATCCCTTCACCTTCGCCGAGGAGGAAGGCTATTTCTACGGGCGCGGCACCTCGGACGACAAGCAGGGCGTGGTCGCGATCACCACCGCGCTGCTCCGCCTGCGCGCCGAAGGCTTCCGCCCGACGCGCGACATCATCGTGCTGTTCACCGGCGACGAGGAGACCGTCCAGGAAGGCGCCGAGCTCGCGGTGACGCGGTGGCTCGACCTCTCGACGATCGAATATGCGCTCAACGCCGACGCGGGGGGCGGGGCGATGCTGCCGAGCGGGCAGATGGTCGGCTTCGGCATCCAGACTTCCGAAAAGACCTATCAGAGCTTCACCTTCACCGCGACCAACCCGGGCGGGCACAGCTCGCGCCCGCGCCCCGACAACGCGATCTATGACCTCGCCGACACGCTGACCCGGCTCGAGAACCATCGCTTCGAGCCGCGGCTCAACGAGACCACGCGCGGTTATTTCACTGCCGTCGCCGATCTCCAGACCCCCGAGGTCCGCGCCGCGATCGCGCGCTGGCTCGCCGACGAGAACGACGGCGAAGCCGCCGACATCATCGAGGCCGCGCCGACCGAGACAGGGATGACGCGCACGCGTTGCGTCGCGACGCGGCTCGAGGGTGGCCATGCCGACAACGCGTTGCCGCAGATGGCGCGCGCGACGGTCAACTGCCGGATGTTCCCGGGGACCGACCCCGCCGCGCTGCTCGCCGAGCTCCGCGCGATCGCCGCGCCGAGCAACGTCGCGGTCGAGCCCGTGCTTCCCGCGCGCCCCTCGGATCCCTCGCCGCTGCGCGAGGATGTGGTCGACGCCTACACCGATTCGGTCCGCCGCTTTCACCCCGACGTGCGCATCGTCCCCAACATGAGCACCGGCGCGACCGACGGGCTGTTCTTCCGCCAGGCGGGCGTCCCGGTCTACGGCATCGAGGCGAGCTGGGGCGTCACGCCGACCGACGAACGCGCCCACGGCCGCGACGAGCGCATCCCGGTGCGGGCGTTCTACGAGAACATCGACCACTGGACGTACATGATCCGCCGGCTGGCCGGCGGCGGGGAGGAGGCGCAATAGCCCCTCTCCCCTTGAGGGAGAGGGAGGGACCCGCCGCGAAGCGGTGGGAGGGTGAGGGGTACAGAGCGAAGCCGAAGGCGAGCGTGGCTCCGCTCTTGCCGCTTCGCGCCAAGCTCGCCTTTGGCTCGCTACCCCTCTCCCAACTGCGACTAGCTTCGCCCCGCTCAACAAGTCTTCGAATCCCTCTCCCGCAAAGGGGAGAGGGGATTGGTTGCCGATTCCAGGCACAGCGGCTAACCCGCCCTCACACCAGCACGAAAGTCCCGCCCATGGCCCGCAACAAGATCGCGCTGATCGGCTCAGGCATGATCGGCGGCACGCTCGCCCATCTCGCCGCGATGAAGGAGATGGGCGATATCGTGCTGTTCGACATCGCCGAGGGCGTGCCGCAGGGCAAGGCGCTCGATCTCGCCCAGGCGGGACCCGTTGAGGGCTATGACGCGGGGCTCAGGGGGACGAGCGATTACGCCGATATCGCGGGCGCCGACGTGTGCATCGTCACCGCAGGCGTGCCGCGCAAGCCCGGGATGAGCCGCGACGACCTGCTCGGCATCAATTTGAAGGTGATGAAGGCGGTCGGCGAGGGGATCAAGGCGCACGCGCCCGACAGCTTCGTCATCTGCATCACCAATCCGCTCGACGCGATGGTCTGGGCGCTACGCGAATTCTCGGGCCAGCCGCACCACATGGTCGTCGGCATGGCGGGCGTGCTCGACAGTGCGCGCTTCCGCCATTTCCTCGCCGAGGAGTTCGGCGTTTCGGTCGAGGACGTCACCGCCTTCGTGCTCGGCGGTCACGGCGACACGATGGTCCCCGTCCCCGCCTATTCGACCGTCGGCGGCATCCCGATCCCCGATCTGATCAAGATGGGCTGGTCGACGCAGGACAATATCGACGCGATCGTCAAGCGCACGCGCGGCGGCGGCGGCGAGATCGTCCAGCTGCTCGGCACCGGCTCGGCCTTTTACGCGCCCGCTACAGCTGCGATCATGATGGCCGAGAGCTACCTTAAGGACAAGAAACGCATGCTCCCTGCGGCGGCGCATCTGACGGGACAATATGGGGTGGACGACCTCTATGTCGGCGTCCCCGTTGTGATTGGCGCGGGCGGGGTGGAGCGCGTGGTAGAGATCGCGCTCGACGAGGAGGCGAAGGCGAATTTCGAGGTCTCGGTCGACGCGGTCAAGGAACTGCTCGAGGCGTGCAAGGGGCTTGAGCCGAGCCTCGCATGAGCGCGCGACACGTGGTAGGGCGGGCCATGGCTGACCGCGATCCAAAGCTGAGCAAGCGCCGAAACCGGCCCACGGCGGACGATGATTTCGCGGCCTGGATTTGCGACCAGGTCGCCGCGCTGAAGGAAGGCCGCTTCGACGAACTCGATATCGAAGACCTTGCCGATGAGGTGGAAAGCTTGTCGAAACGCGATTTCAAAGCGCTAGTGAGCGCGATCCGCATCATATTGCTGCACATGCTCAAATGGGATTATCAGATCGAACAACGCGGCAATCCTTGGCGCGCATCGATCAACGAGCATCGCAATAGGGTTTGGGGCGAACTTGCGTCGAGCCCCAGCTTTCGCCGTCGCATCGACGAGGCGATCACAACGGCATATGCGAGGGCGCGCCTCGCGGCACACGCGGAAACCGGAGTGTTCCTCGACAATTTTCCCAGCGAGTGCCCCTATGATTGGGACGAGATCATGCAGCGTTCGCATGAGCTTGGACCGGACAATGTGCCGGTCGATGAAGGTGATCCTTTTCAAGGTGGCGTAGACTGATCGATGAGCATACTCGTCAACCGCAACACCAAGGTCATCACGCAGGGGATGACCGGCGACACCGGCACCTTCCACACGCAGCAGGCTCTCGACTACGGCACGCAGATGGTCGCGGGCGTCACCCCCGGCAAAGGCGGACAGACGCATCTCGGGCTGCCCGTGTTCGACACCGTGGCCGAGGCGTGCGAGGCGACGGGGGCCGACGCGAGCGTGATCTATGTGCCGCCGAAGTTCGCCGCCGCCTCGATCATCGAGGCGATCGAGGCCGAGGTGCCGCTGATCGTCGCTATCACCGAGGGCATTCCCGTGCTCGACATGGTCAAGGTCAAGGCGCGGCTCCAGCGCTCCTCCTCCCGCCTGATCGGCCCCAACTGCCCCGGCGTGCTCACCCCCGGCGAGTGCAAGATCGGCATCATGCCGGGCTCGATCTTCAAGAAGGGCTCGGTCGGCGTGGTCAGCCGATCGGGGACGCTGACCTACGAGGCGGTCCACCAAACGACGCAGGCCGGGCTCGGCCAGTCGACCGCGGTCGGCATCGGCGGCGATCCGGTCAACGGCACCAATTTCATCGACGTGCTCGAGCTGTTCCTCGCCGACGACGAGACGCGCTCGATAATCATGATCGGCGAAATCGGCGGCGCCGCCGAGGAGGACGCCGCCCAATTCCTCGCCGACGAGGCAAAACCCGGGCGCTCCAAGCCCGTGGTCGGCTTCATCGCGGGCCGCACCGCGCCGCCGGGGCGCCG
>JACMKH010000377.1 GCA_014380205.1 Sphingomonadaceae bacterium | reverse complement strand
GCCGCGCGCGCCGCCGCGGCGGTCGCCGCGCCCACGGCATAGACCGGCAACTCCCGATACTTCCCGAGCGCCTTGCCGCCATGACTCACCGCGTTGGCGCTGGTCAGCAGCAGCGCGTCGAACGCGGCGGGATCGCGCGGCGCCCATGCGAGCGGCGCGATCGCGAACAGCGGGGCGACCAGCGGTTCCCACCCCCGCGTCCGCGCGCGTTGGGCCGTCGCCGACGCGCCTGGCTCGGGGCGCACGATGAGGAGATTTCGGCTCACTCCCTGAACAGCGCGCGCAGGCCCGGCGATGCCGAATCGAGCAGCGCGCGGGCGAGGATCGCCGCTTCGTCCGCTGCCGTTTCGGATGGCGCCGAAATCCGCCGCCGATGCGTTTCCGAGCCGTCCTCGTTCAGAATCTCGGCGTCGAGCGTCAGAATCTCGCCGTCGAGCGTCGCGAGCGCGGCGACGGGCGAATGGCAGTCCGCGCCGAGCGCGAGCAGCAGCGCGCGCTCGGTCTCGACGCAAAGCCGCGTCGGCGCATGATCGATCGCGGCTAGCAGCGCGCGCATTTCGGCACTGTCCGCAAGCGTCTCGATCCCGATCGCGCCCTGTTGCGGCGCGGGGAGCATTTGGGCGGGCGAAATCGGCGCGCCCAGGTCGCGCTCGCCGAGCCGGTCGAGCCCCGCCGCCGCGAGCAAGGTCGCCTCGGCCTCGCCCTTGTCGAGCCGCGCGATCCGCGTCGCGACATTGCCGCGAAACGACACGATGCGGAGATCGGGGCGCATCGCGCGGAGCTGCGCGGCGCGGCGCGGCGAGGAGGTGCCCACCCGAGCGTCCTGCGGCAGCGCCTCGATCGATTCCGCGCCGATCAGACGCTCGTGGACATCGGCGCGCGGGAGCATCGCGGCGATCACAAGCTCTCCGGGGCGCAGGGTCTCGACGTCCTTCATCGAATGCACCGCGAAATCGATCGCGCCATCGATCAGCGCGCGGTCGAGCTCCTTGGTCCACAGCGCCTTGCCGCCGATCTCGGCGAGCGGGCGGTCCTGGATCGCGTCGCCCGTGGTGCGGATCGGGATGATCGCGATGGCGTCCTCGCCGAGCCCGTGCGCCGCGCGCAACGCTTCGACGACGAGCCGCGCCTGTGCCAGCGCCAGCGGCGACCCGCGCGTGCCGAGGCGGAGGGGAAGGTTCACGGCGCTTGTGCTAGCCGCCTGCGGGGTGGCAGGGAAGCGCGGATGAACCTGATCCTTGGCCTTGAATCGAGCTGCGACGAGACCGCCGCCGCGCTCGTCACCTCGGATCGGCGCATCCTCGCGCACAAGCTCGCGGGCCAGGAGGAGGCGCATCGCCCTTACGGGGGCGTGGTCCCCGAAATCGCCGCGCGCGCGCATGTCGAGCTGCTCGCGCCGCTGGTCGAGGCCGCGCTTGATGAGGCGGGCGTGACGCTCGGCGAGGTCGACGCGATCGCCGCGACGGCGGGACCGGGCCTGATTGGCGGGGTCATGGTAGGGCTGGTCACGGGCAAGGCGCTCGCGCTCGCGGCGGACAAGCCCTTGATCGCGGTCAACCATCTAGAGGGGCATGCGCTCAGCCCGCGCCTCGTCGATCCCGATCTCGATTTCCCCTATCTGCTGCTGCTGGTCTCGGGCGGCCATTGCCAGCTGCTCCGCGTCGAGGGCGTCGGCGCCTATCGCCGGCTCGCCACGACGATCGACGACGCTGCGGGGGAGGCCTTCGACAAGACCGCCAAGCTGCTCGGGCTCGGCTATCCGGGCGGACCCGCCGTTGAGGAAGCGGCGCGATCGGGCAATCCGGCGGCAGTGCCGCTTCCTCGTCCGCTGGTCGGTTCGGAAGAGCCGCATTTCTCCTTCGCGGGGCTAAAGTCAGCGGTGCTTCGTGCGCGCGACACGGGGAAGCACACGCCCGAGGACATCGCCGCCTCGTTCCAGCGGGCGGTGATCGACTGCCTCGTGGATCGGACCCGCCGCGCGCTGGAAAATTCCCCCGGCATCAACGCTCTGGTCGTCGCGGGCGGCGTCGCCTCCAACCACGCCATCCGGAGCGCGCTCGCCGCGCTGAGCGCGCGCCTCGATGTGCGTTTCGTCGCGCCGCCCCTCTGGCTGTGCACCGACAATGCCGCGATGATCGCCTGGGCGGGCGTCGAGCGTTTCGCGTTAGGCCTCACCGATCCACTGGACGTTCCCGCCCGCGCGCGCGGGCCGCTCGACGCTGGGGCTGAGGCCGCGCGCGGGGCG
>JACMKH010000376.1 GCA_014380205.1 Sphingomonadaceae bacterium | reverse complement strand
GCGGCCGCGCTGGGCGAGCTCGCGCGCGAACGCTGGAAGGCGGCCGAGGGGCCGCCGATCGCGCCGCCGCGGACCGAGAGCGATCCCTGGCCCGAGGGGCTCGAGCCCGATTTCACCGATGTCGAGCTGGCGATCGCGCGAACGCGGGGCGCTTATGGCGACATCCCGGTGGTGCGCGAGATCGAGGCCCTGTTCGTCGACATGATCGCGCGCGCCGAGCGCTTCGTCTATGCCGAGAACCAGTTCTTCGCCTCGCGGGTGATCGGAAAGGCGATCGCCGCGCGGCTCGCCGAGCCGGAGGGCCCCGAGTTCGTCATCGTCAACCCCAAGCGCGTCGAAGGCTGGCTCGAGGAGGAGGTGATGACCCCGGCGCGGGCGCGGCTGATGCGCGCCCTGGCCGAGGGCGACCGGCACGACCGCCTCCGCGTCTACACCCCGGTCAGCGAGGGCGGCAATGACATCTACGTCCACTCGAAGATCGTCGTCATCGACGACGTCCTGCTGCGGGTGGGCTCGGCCAACATGAACAACCGCTCGATGGGCCTCGACAGCGAGTGCGACCTGCTGCTCGACGCACATCGCGACGGCAATGACGGCGCCGCCGCGCGGATCGCGGCGCTCCGCGCCGACCTGCTCGCCGAGCATCTCGACGTGACGCCCGCGGAGGTGGAGGCGCGGCTCGCGGAGACCGGTTCGCTAATCGCGACGATCGAGGCGTTGCGCGGGAGCGGGAGGACGTTGGAGCTTTTTGTGCCCGAAGAGCCCAACGCGCTGGAGGCCGCGATCGCCGACAGCGAGGCGCTCGACCCCGAAAGCGCGGGCGAGGATTTCGAGCCGATCGCGCGCCCGGGGCTGTTCGCGGGCCTGCGCGCCGCGCTTCGCCGTCGGCGGCGGCGGTGATCACCCCTCAGGGGAGGCTCATTCGGCCGCGACCGGCTCGCGTTTGCGGACGGGCTGCTTCACGCCCTCCAGAAGCGGCCTCAGATACGCCCCCGTGTAGCTCCGCTCGGTCGCGGCGATCGTCTCGGGCGTGCCCTCGGCGACGATCTCGCCGCCCTTGTCGCCGCCCTCGGGGCCGAGGTCGAGCACCCAGTCGGCGGTCTTGATGACCTCGAGGTTGTGCTCGATGACGACGACGCTGTTGCCCTGGTCGACGAGGCGGTGGAGGACCTCGAGCAGCTTGCGGACGTCCTCGAAGTGGAGGCCCGTGGTGGGCTCGTCGAGGATGTAAAGCGTGCTTCCCGTCGCGCGGCGGCTGAGCTCCTTGGCGAGCTTGACGCGCTGCGCCTCGCCGCCGCTCAGGGTCGTCGCCTGCTGGCCGACCTTGACATAGCCGAGGCCGACTTCCTCGAGCATCGCCATCTTGTCGCGGATCGGGGGGACCGCCTTGAAGAAGGCGTGCGCGTCCTCGACGGTCATGTCGAGCACGTCGGCGATCGAATGGCCCTTGAACTTCACCTCGAGCGTCTCGCGGTTGTAGCGCTTGCCGTGGCAGACGTCGCAGGTGACGTAGACGTCGGGCAAAAAGTGCATCTCGATCTTGATGACGCCGTCGCCCTGGCAAGCCTCGCAGCGGCCGCCCTTGACGT
>JACMKH010000375.1 GCA_014380205.1 Sphingomonadaceae bacterium | reverse complement strand
GCATTCCGCAGATCGTGCCGGGGGCACGGTCGGCCCGCTCCTCTCGCAACACTGATACGAAGGCTTGGCGGCACCGCCGCCTAGCCGCGGTTGGATGAGGGGTTGCGATTGCGCAGCAATCGCGCGGTCGCAAGCGCGACCGCACCCCTCACCCAGCTCCGACTAAGGCCGCGCAGAAATGCGCGCCCCAAGTCTGCGCAACCCTCTCCCGCAAGGGGAGAGGGAAACCGGCTGGACGCCCCCGCGCCCCATCCCTACACGCCCCCGAATGTCCGAAAAGCGCGATTACCGCGACACCGTTTTCCTCCCCGCGACCGGCTTCCCGATGAAGGCCGGCCTCGCCGCGAAGGAGCCCGCGATCCTCGCGCGCTGGGAGTCGGGCAAGCTCTACCAGCGCCTGCGCGAGGCCCGCGCGGGCCGCGCGCGCTTCATCCTCCACGACGGCCCGCCCTACGCCAACGGCGACCTCCACATGGGCCATGCGATGAACAAGATTTTGAAGGACATTATCGTCCGCTCGCAGTCGCTCACCGGCAAGGACGCCCCCTACATCCCCGGCTGGGACTGCCACGGCCTGCCGATCGAATGGAAGATCGAGGAGCAGTATCGCGCCAAGAAGCGCGACAAGGACGACGTGCCCGCGGCCGAGTTCCGCGCCGAATGCCGCGCCTATGCCGCGCATTGGGTCGGCGTCCAGCGCGAGCAGTTCAAGCGCCTCGGCGTGATGGGCGACTGGGACGATCCCTACCTCACGATGAAGTTCGGGAGCGAGGCCTCGATCGTCGCCGAGTTGCTCAAATTCGCCGAGACCGGCCAGCTCTACCGCGGCGCCAAGCCCGTGATGTGGTCGCCCGTGGAGAAGACCGCGCTCGCCGAGGCCGAGGTCGAGTACGAGGACGTGGTCTCGACCCAGATCGACGTGGGCTTCGAGATCGTGGAAAGCCCCATCCCCGAGCTCGTCGGCGCGCACGCCGTTGTCTGGACGACGACGCCATGGACGATCCCGGTCAACCAGGCGATCGCCTATGGGCCGGAGGTGGAGTACTCGTTGGTCGAGCTTGATGTTGCCATCGTCGGCGAAAGGGCACCGGGATCGACCCATGATACAACGGAGGGTCTAAGCGACCCTGTTCTTTCGTCGCTGATGGGACGCAAGGTTCTCGTTGCCTCGGACTTGCTCGAGAAGCTTGCCGATCGAATTTACGCGTCGAGCGCCCTCCGGCTGTCTTCGATTGGCCAAGCCGGTGACATCGACTTTGAGGAACATTGGCGAGGCAAGGGCTCAGAACTCGCTGGCACGATCGCTAGCCATCCCATCCATGCCTACCTCCGTCATTCCGGCGAAAGCGGGAATCCAGCTTCTTCTTCCCCTGCCGAGCAAAAGGCGAAGCTGGACCCCCGCTTTCGCGGGGGTGACGAAGAGTGGCGCCGCGCGCTCGAATTCTACGCCCGCCCCCGCCCCTTCCTCCCCGGCGATTTCGTCACAACCGATCAGGGCACGGGCCTCGTCCACATGGCCCCCGATCACGGCGAGGACGATTTCCTGCTCTGCAAGGCGCACGGCATCGATCCGGTCTTCGCGGTCGAAGGGGACGGCAAATACCGCGCCGACTGGGCTTGGCTCGGCGGCCAGGGATCGGTGATCAACAAGAAGTTCAACGCCCCCGACGGCCCGATCTGCGCGGACCTGCGCGCGGCCGGCGCGCTGCTCGCGGCGAGCGAGGACTTCGCGCACAGCTATCCGCACAGCTGGCGAAGCAAGGCGAAGGTGATTTTTCGCGCCACGCCGCAATGGTTCATTCCGATGGATCGGAGCGCGGACAGCGAACGTCCGGGGGACGTTCGCAGCGCGGAGACCGGCGAGCGAAGCGAGCCGTGGCCAATCTCCTCCCCCCTTGTGGGGGAGGATCAAGGAGGGGGGCCGGCCGCGTCCGCGGCCGAAAAAACTCTTTCCACTGTGGGCGAAGACAGGATTTTCTCAGCCGCAGACGCGGCTGGCCCCCACCCCGGCCCTCCCCACAAGGGGGAGGGAGTTTCCTCTCAAGCGGGCGGGGCTAACAACGCCACCCTCCGCGCCATCGCCCTCGACGCCATCGCGCGCATCCGCTGGGTCCCCCCCCGCTCCGAAAACCGCATCACCGCGATGGTCGATTCGCGCCCCGATTGGGTGATCTCGCGCCAGCGCGCCTGGGGCGTGCCGATCGCACTCTACGCCAACCGCGACGGCGAGTATCTCCGCGATCCCGCGGTCAACGCGCGCATCGTCGCCGCGTTCGAGGCGGGCGGCGCCGACGCCTGGTTCACCGCCGATCACGCCGCGCTGCTCGGCCCCGCTCACAGCCTCGACGACTGGACGCCGGTCACCGATATCCTCGACGTCTGGTTCGATTCGGGCTCGACCCACGCCTTCGTCATCGAGCAGCGCTACGGCCCCGATGTCCGCGCCGATCTTTACATCGAGGGCTCGGACCAGCACCGCGGCTGGTTCCAGTCGTCGCTGCTCGAAAGCTGCGGCACGCGCGGCCGCGCGCCCTACGCCGCCGTGCTTACCCACGGCTTCGCGCTCGACGAGAGCGGCCGCAAGATGGCCAAGAGCCTCGGCAACGTCGTCGATCCGCTCAAGATCATCGACCAGTCGGGCGCCGACATCCTCCGCCTGTGGGTCGCGAGCACCGACTATTTCGAGGACGTCCGCATCGGCAAGGAGATCCTCTCGGGCGCGTCGGACGCCTATCGCAAGCTCCGCAACACTTTTCGGTATCTTCTCGGCGCATTGTCGGATTTCGACGAGGCAGAGCGCGTGCCGGTGGCGGAAATGCCCGAGCTCGAACGCTACATGCTCCACCTGCTCGCGCGCCTCGACGCCGAGCTCCGCGAGCATGTCGCCAATTTCGCCTTCAACCCGTACATGCGCGCGCTCACCGCCTTCGCGCAGGACGACCTCTCGGCCTTTTTCTTCGATATCCGCAAGGACTCGCTCTATTGCGACGCGCCGAGCAGCCCCAAGCGCCGCGCCTATCGCACCGTCCTCGACACGCTGTTCCACGCGCTCGTCCGCTACGCCGCCCCCGTGCTCTGCTTCACCGCCGAGGAGGTCTGGGAGACGCGCTTCCCCGACGCGGGCTCGATCCACCTGCGCGAATGGCCCGAGGTCGACCCATGTTGGATCGATTCAGGATTGGCTCAGCGGTGGGGCGCTATGAGAGCTGTTCGCTCCATAGTTAACGCTTCTCTGGAGGAGGCGCGCCGAGAGGGAGCGATCAAGTCGAGCCTTGAGGCCGACGTTCAGATCACGTTGGATTCAGGAAACCACGAGCGCACCTTGGGCATGGATTGGTCGGAATTGCTCATTGTCTCATCCGCCTACGTCACGTCCTCCAAAATCATGGAGAGAGATCAGTTGGCAGTGGGTGGTTCGGCTCACGTGCTGCGCGCTAGTTATGCCAAATGCGGCCGCTGCTGGCGCCTGCTCCCCGAGGTGCCCGAGGACGGTGCCCTCTGCGCGCGCTGCGCGTCGGTCGTCGGCTGAGACCTGGAGAGATACGCTGGCAGCCCTCAACTTTCTCAACTTCGCGGAGCGGACGATCGCCCCGTGGGCGGCCCCGCGAGCGCGTTCTTGGTGTCAACCTTGTGTGACCTTCGGCGGCGCAGCAGCCGGATTCCGCGGCTTTTCTCCCCCTCCCTTTCTCCGTCATTCCCGCGAAAGCGGGAATCCAGCTTCTTCTTGCTTCTGCCTTTCTCCGCGTCTCCGCGCCTCCGCGCGAACAAACTTCTTCTTCTCCCAACTGGATGAGATGCCGAAGCGTCGAAAAGGCAGCTGGATTCCCGCTTTCGCGGGAATGACGGCGGAGGGCGCACCGTGAACCTCGCTCCCCGCCACCGCACGCTCGGCCTCATCGTCGCGGCCACCATCCTCCTCGTCGACCAGCTCTCCAAATACGCGGTCATCGCCCTCGCCCAGCTCCCCGCGCGTGGAAGGATTGACCTCCTCCCCTTCCTCGATTTCACCTGGGTCGAGAACCGCGGGGTCTCGCTCGGCATGCTCACCGCCTCGTCCGAGCTCCAGCGCTGGCTGCTCGTCGCGCTCACCGCGCTGATCTCGGTCGGCGTAGCGATCTGGCTGTGGCGCGAGAGGAAGGCGTGGGACGCGTTCGCGCTCGCGCTCGTGCTCGGCGGCGCGATCGGCAACATCATCGATCGCGTCCGCTACGGCTATGTCGCCGATTTCATCGACCTCCACATCGGCGAGTTCCGCCCCTTCCTTATATTCAACGTCAGCGATTCGGCGATCACCATCGGCGTCGTCGTCTTGCTTTTGCGCGCCTTGCTGATACGCGATAAAGCCGAACCCACGGAGACCAGTGATGCGTAAGCTTATGACCGCCGGCGGCCTCGCCGCGATTTCCCTGCTCGCGGCGTGCGGCAACGGCGGCGGTTACGACCGCGACCGCCCCGACGAGTTCCTCGTCTCGCGCGCGCCGCCGCTCGTCATCCCGCCCGATTTCAACCTCACCCCGCCGCGCCCCGGCGAGCCCCAGGCGCGCGGCGCCGACACCTCGACCCAGATGCTCGAGGCGATGTTCGGCGGCCCCGCGGCGCGCAGCGCGACCGAGGCCGCGCTGCTCGGCGAGGCGGTGACCCGCACCACCGCCGATACCGGCAACAGGAGCGAGGTAGGCG
>JACMKH010000374.1 GCA_014380205.1 Sphingomonadaceae bacterium | reverse complement strand
GGTCACCTCGCCGTCGCCGGTGAGCGAGACCTCGGCGGTCGCGTCGGCGGTGATCGTCGCCGTGCCCTGGCCGCCGAGGCTGATCGCAAGATTGTCGACGGTGAGCGCGGCGGCGTCGAGAACGCCCGTGCCGCGCATCGTCACCGTGCCCTGCTCGGCATGGCCAGCGAGCGCCATCCGCCCGTCGCCCGCGATATTGGCCGAGATGCGATCGGCGTCGATCTCGCCGACCTCGAGCGTGCCGGAGCCGCCGAGCACGAGCGTCACACGCCCGGCTTCCATCCTGTCGATGCTGAGGCTCCCCGATCCGCCGAGGCTCGCGCGCTCGAGCGCGGGGGTGACGAGGTGGAGCACCGCGCTCCCGTCGTCCTCCTCGCCGGGAAAACTGCCCCAAGACGAGACGTTGCGGCGGACGTTGAGCGTGCCGCCGGTGATCGAAACCCCGATCCGCTCGATCGCGTCCGCATCCCCCTCGGCATAGGCCGAGGCGCCGCGCCCGGTGGTTACGCGCACGGTGAACGGGCCCGAGACCGAGATGCGGTCGAACGCCGTCACCGTGAACCCCCGCCTCTCGGCCGCCGCGGGCGTGGCGGCGAGCAGAGCGAAGGTGGCTAGGACGAGTGCGCGCTTCATGCGGTCACAATGGCATCACGCACGAGCGCCGCCAACCCGGAATCCCGGCGCTATTGGGGAGAAGCGATCACCCCGCGCAGCGCAGCTCGCCCGATCCCATCGAGTTGGCCGTGCAGCGCGCGCCGCCGTGGACGGTGACGTCACCCGATCCCATGATGTCGGCGCGCGCCTCTCCGGTGACGAACGCCTCGACATCGCCCGATCCGACGATGCTGGCCTCGAGCCGCTCGGCGCGCAGCTCGCGCGCGCCGACATTGCCCGATCCCGCGATGTTGACCTCGATCGAGCGCGCCGTCCCCGCCGCGCTGACGTCGCCCGACCCGGCGATGTCGAAGGCGACGCGCTGCGCCTCGATCGCGGCGAGGGTGAGCGTCCCCGATCCAGCGATCGCGGCGTCGAAAGACTCGGCGGCGGCGCGGTCGACGTTCATGTTGCCCGATCCCGCGATCGAGGCGCCGCGGATCGCGGGCATCGTCACGGTGACGCGCACCGCGTCCGAATCATGGCCCCAGGAGAACCAGTCGTCGTCGCTCTCGCGCCCGATGCGGAGCTCGCCGCCGACGACCTCGATCTTGAGCCGCTCGAGCTCGCCGGTGTCGCCCTCGGCGCGGACCGAGAAGGCGGGGCCGACGCGGACGGTGACGTCGTCGGGGCCGCGCAGATTGACCTTGTCGAAATCGGCGAGCGCGAAATCGCGCGAGCCGCTTTCGCCGCTGAGCCGGGGGCCGCCGTCGGCGCGTTGCTCGCGCGCGTGCGAGCCGTTGCACGCGGCGAGCGCGGCGAGCGCGATGAGGGAAATCATGGTGCGCATGGATGGTCTCCTAGCTGTGTTGTTCGCATAATACAGCAAGGCGCGCCTGCTTGCAAGCCTTCTCTCAAACGAAAAGGGCGGCCCCTCCGGACCGCCCCTTTCATCCTTCGGTCGTGCGCCAAATGCGCTCACCCCGAGCTTGTCGAACGGTGAATCCCAACACCCTTCGACAAGCTCTGGATGAGCGGGCGGGGGTGGCGTCGGCTTAGGCCGCGTTCTTCCCCGCGTTGTGGATTGCGGCGGCCTTGTTGAGGATCACGAGGATCTTGTCGAGCGCGGTCTTCTCGTCGGTCTTCTCCATCGCGGCGAGCTCGCGCGCGAGACGGCTCGAGGCGGCCTCGAAAATCTGGCGCTCCGAATAGCTCTGCTCGGGCTGGTCGTCGGCGCGGAACAGGTCGCGTGTCACCTCGGCGATCGAGACGAGGTCGCCCGAGTTGATCTTGGCCTCATATTCCTGCGCGCGGCGCGACCACATGGTGCGCTTGACCTTGGGCTTGCCGTCGAGCGTCTCGAGCGCTTCCTTCATCGTCTTGTCCGAGGAGAGCTTGCGCATGCCGACGCTCTCGGCCTTGTTGGTCGGCACGCGGAGCGTCATCTTCTCCTTCTCGAAGCGCAGCACGTAAAGCTCGAGCTGCATCCCCGCGATCTCCTGGCTCTGGAGCTCGACGACACGGCCGACGCCGTGCTTGGGGTAGACGACATAATCACCGACATCGAAATTGAGCGCAGTGCTGGCCATGCGAATTGCAACCTTTCCATACGGGGCGGGCGGCGGCCCAACGACCGGGGCCTTCCGGACAACGACAGAGGCCCGAATTTGTTCGCCTTCTTCCGCGATTGAAGCGCGGCGATTCGCGGAGCGCGTTCGCCTTCACGCGGGCGTGTAACACAAAGGTAAGAAAATTACCAGCCTTGCGTCGCTTCGCGGGCGGACACGCGGGCGCGTTTTCCGGGCGCGGTTTCGTCGAGCCCGAGGCAGAACAAGCCGGCGGCGATGGCGCAGCCGACGCACAGCCAAAGTGTCGCGCCGAGCCCGAACGCGTCGGCGGCCATGCCCGCGGCCAAGGGCGCGACGACGCCTCCGAAGATCTCGGCCACGCCCATCGCGAGGCCGATGGCGCTGGTCATCATCGCTGGCGAGACGCTTTCCGACGGGATCACGGCGCAATAGAGCGGCGCGATGCCGAGCACGAGCCAGCCGGCGAGTATCGCGATAGCGAGGAGCACCGGCTCGGGCGGCAGCAGCAGCAGCGCGAGCGGCGCGGCCACCCCGGCGAAGCACCCGATCGTCGCCACCGGCTTGCGGCCGATGCGGTCGCTCAGCGCGGGGAGCGCGATGCCGCCGGTGATGCCGGCGAGCCCGCCCATGCCCAGCACCCAGCCCATCGTCGCCGGAGCAAGGCCCTTCACCTCGGTCAGAAACAGGGGGAGGAAGACGTTCTGCACCGCGAGCCACGCCGTGAACAGGCCGGCCACGGCCAAGGTCAGCCGCATGTTGGGAACGCGCCACAGCGTCGCGATGGTCGACCCGATCTCGAGCGGCTGGACTTCGCGCGCCGCGCGAGGCGGATCGGGCCTGATGTACAGCGCCATGGTCAGCGCGAGCAGCAGGCCGGGGGCGCCCGAGAGGAAGAAGGCGGTGCGCCAGCCCCAGGCGTCGGCCACCTGGGTGGCGAGCACGGGCCCGACGAAAGCGCCGAGCAGGAATGCGCCGCTCATCTGCAGCGCGCCCATGTTGAAGCCGCGCCGCGCGGGCGCGGACGCATCGGCCATGATCGATTGCGAGACGGGCACCATCGGGCCCTCCGCGATTCCCAGCGCGAAGCGCGCGATGAACAGGAACAGGAATCCCGAAGCAAAGCCCCCCAGGGCCGATGCGAGCGAGAAGAGAACCCCTCCGATGACGAGGATGGTCTTGCGCCGTCCGGTCGCGTCGGCGAGCCTTCCGAGCCCGAAGGCGCTGATCGCGATCGCCAGCGACAGGCTGCCGCCGATCAGGCCGAGCTGGGTGTTGGAAAGCCCGAGATCGGCGACGATGTACGGCGACAGATAGCTCGCCATGAGGCGGTCGAGCGCGACCACGCCGTTGGCTAGCGCGAGCAGCACGAGCAGGCCGATCTCATAGCCGCGGCCGGCCGGCGGGGCGCCCGCTTGCGTGCTCACCCGGCGCGCCGTTTCAGGCGGCTACCTCCGCTCAATCCCCCTCGCCAGGCTCGGGCGAGAAATATTTGTCGTATTTGTCCTCCTCGCCCTTGTGCTCCTCGGCGTCGTCGGGGGCGTCTCGGCTCTGGGTGATGTTGGGCCATTGCTCGGCGAAGGTCGCGTTCACCTCGAGCCATTTCTCCTGGCCGGGCTCGGTGTCGGGCAGGATCGCCTCGGCGGGGCATTCGGGCTCGCAGACGCCGCAGTCGATGCACTCGGCGGGGTGGATGACGAGCATGTTCTCGCCCTCGTAGAAGCAATCCACCGGGCAGACCTCGACGCAATCCATATATTTGCATTTGATGCAGGCTTCGGTGACGACGTAGGTCATGCGGGCGCTCCGGGCTTGGGCGATCCTGCTAGCTCCGGCTCGCGGGCTTCGTCAATGCGCGAGAGGTCAGTGTAGACCAGCGCCGCCTCGCGCGCGGGGACGCGCCGCCCGGGTAGGCTCTCGACGCGGATCACGCGGACGCCGCGCGGCAGCGGGACGCTGAGCACGTCGCCGACGCGGACG
>JACMKH010000049.1 GCA_014380205.1 Sphingomonadaceae bacterium | reverse complement strand
TCATCGCGCGCGTCCACCCCGACGCGGGCGGCTCGGTCGAGCTCGCGCGACAGGTCAACGCCGCGCGTGACATCTTGCTCAGCGAGTCGCGAGCCCGCCCGCCCGCGCGGCGGGAGTAGCCCAGCCAACAAGAAGCGCTTGTCCCGTGGATTTTTGATGCTACATAATTCGCATGGAGATCAGCTTCGATCCGGACAAGCGGACGAAGAACCTCCAACGCCACGGTCTCGATCTCGCCGACGCCGCGCAGCTATTGTCGCGGCCCTGCGTCGAGCTTCCGGACGAGCGGTTCGACTATGACGAGGATCGCTGGGTTTCGGTCGGGCTGCTCGATCGCCGGGTTGTGGTCTGCGTCTGGGCGGATTGGGGCAATGTGCATCGCGTTATCTCGCTGCGAAGGGCGACTGCGAATGAGCAAGACTGGTATTTCCGCGAAATCGGCGGGGCGAGCGGCTGACCGGGAGGCCGCGTTCGAGGGCGAGGTCCCCGAGCTGAGCGAGGAGGACTTCCGCTCGGCGCGCATCCGCGTCGGCGACACGATCGTCCGCGAAGCGCGACCGCGCCGCGGTCGCCCTCCCCGAGGCGACGCGCCGCTGGTTCAGCAGACGCTGCGCCTGTCGCCCGCAGTCATCGCCCATTTCCGGGCCACGGGTCCGGGCTGGCACGCGCGGATCAACCAGGCCTTGCTCGAGGCAATCAAGCACCGATAGCGCTCGTCCGCCAACGCCGAAACAAGTTCGGCGTGAAGGTGTTGGACTCGCGTCGCTGATAAGGAATCCCGATGACCCACGCCTTCCACCCCACCACGCTGCGCGAATACGACATCCGCGGGATCGTTGACGAGACGCTCGGCGAGAACGACGCGCGCGCGATCGGGCGGGGGTTCGGCACGCTGATCCGCCGCGCGGGGGGCGGGCGTGTCGCGGTGGGCTATGACGGGCGGATCTCCTCGCCGGCGATGGAGTCGGCGCTGGTCGAGGGGCTCAACGCGAGCGGGGTCGATGTCGTGCGGATCGGGCTCGGGCCGACGCCGATGCTCTATTATGCCGAGGCGGTGCTCGAGGTCGACGGCGGGATCCAGATCACGGGGAGCCACAACCCGGCGAATTACAACGGCTTCAAGATGGTGTTCCAGCATCGGCCGTTCTTCGGCGAGGACATCCAGGAGCTCGGCAAGCTCGCCGCAAGCGGCGACTGGGAGGAGGGCGCGGGAACCAGCGAGCGCTTCGAGATCATCGACGACTATGTCGGCCGGCTGTTCGCGGCCTATGCCGGCGGCGAGTTCAGGATCGGTTGGGACGCGGGCAACGGCGCGGCCGGACCGGTGGTCGACCGGCTGGTCAAGGTGCTCCCCGGCGAGCATCATACGCTGTTCACCGAGGTCGACGGCAACTTCCCCAACCACCATCCCGATCCGACCGACGAGGCCAACCTCGTCGATCTGAAAGCCCTCGTCGCGGACAAGAAGCTCGATTTCGGCGTCGCCTTCGATGGCGACGGCGACCGGATCGGCGCGATCGACGGGCTCGGCCGCGTGATCTGGGGCGACCAGCTGCTCGCGATCTTCGCCGAGATCGTGCTCGCCGCGGACCCCGGCGCGACGATCATCGCCGACGTCAAGGCGAGCCAGGCGCTGTTCGACCGGATCGCCGAGCTCGGCGGCGAGCCGCTGATGTGGAAGACCGGGCACAGCCTGATCAAGTCCAAGATGCGCGAGACGGGAAGCCCGCTCGCGGGCGAGATGAGCGGGCACATCTTCTTCGCGCAGGATTATTACGGCTTCGACGACGCGCTCTACGCCGCAATGCAGCTGATTCGCGCGTCGAGCTTGCTCGGCAAGAGCGTCACCGAGCTGCGGAGCGCGCTCCCCGAGATGATCAACACCCCCGAGCTGCGCTTCCAGGTCGACGAGAGCCGCAAGTTCGCGGTGATCGGCGAGGTGCTCGACCGGCTCACGCTCGCGGGGGCGGAGGTCGACGCGACCGACGGCGCGCGCGTCAACACCGACGACGGCTGGTGGCTGCTGCGCGCTTCAAACACGCAGGATGTGCTCGTCGCGCGCGCCGAGGCGAAGACTGAGGAAGGGCTCGACCGGCTGATGACGCAGATCGACGATCAGCTCGCCGCGTCGGGGCTGGAGCGTGGAGCGCAGGCGGCGCATTGAGTCCTGTAACGCACACGCCTCGACAACACCGCTTGGCCTCCCCCCACCGCCGCGCTAAGAGCGCGCGCATGGCCATGTTCCCCCGTTCCGCCGCGCTGCTGATTGCGACCGCGTTCGCGCTTCCCCTCGCCTCATGCGCCGGCCCCAGCGCGATGACCGAGGCCGACACCCAATATGTCGCGCGCGACGTCAACACGCTCTACAATCTCGCAAAGGACCAGCTCGACAACGGCCGCTACACGATCGCCGCCGCGCTGTTCGCCGAGGTCGAGCGTCAGCATCCCTACTCGCCCTGGGCGCGGCGCTCGCAGATCATGGGCGCGTTCAGCCACTATCTCGCGGCCGACTACACCGAGGCGATCGAGACCGGGCAGCGCTTCCTCTCGATCCACCCCGGCAACCGCGACGCGCCCTATGTCCAGTATCTGATCGCGCTCAGCCATTATGAGCAGATCGTCGATGTCACGCGCGATCAGTCGACCACGCTCGAGGCGCTCAACGCGCTCAACGAGCTGATCCGCCGCTATCCCGAAAGCGTCTACGCGGCCGACGCGCGGCTCAAGGTCGATCTGGTCAACGATCATCTCGCGGGCAAGGAGATGGAGATCGGCCGCTTCTACCAGCGCCGCCGCCAGTGGCTCGCCTCGGTGTTCCGCTTCCGCCGCGTCGTCGACGAATATCCGCGCACGACCCATGCCCCCGAGGCGCTGATGCGGCTGACCGAGGGCTATCTCGCGATGGGAATTCCGCAAGAGGCGCAACGCGCCGCGGCGACGCTCGGCGCCAACTACCCGGGCTCGCGCTGGTATCAACAGGCCTATGAGCTGATGCAGGAGCATGGCGCGGGGCCGGCGGCCGACTGACGCTTGACGCGCGCCGCGCGCTTCCCACCTAACGGCCTCCTCCGTTAGGAAACCGCATGAACGACGCGCTCACCCCCAAAGCCATCGTCGCCGCGCTCGATGAGCATATCGTGGGGCAGGACGGCGCCAAGCGCGCGGTCGCGGTCGCGCTCAGGAACCGCTGGCGGCGGCAGCGGCTGTCCGACGAGCTGCGCAACGAGGTAACCCCCAAGAACATCCTGATGATCGGGCCGACCGGGTGCGGCAAGACCGAGATCAGCCGGCGGCTCGCGAAGCTCGCCGACGCGCCCTTCGTCAAGGTCGAGGCGACCAAGTTCACCGAGGTCGGCTATGTCGGGCGCGATGTCGAGCAGATCGCGCGCGATCTCGTCGAGGAGGCGGTGCGCTTGGAGCGCGAGCGGCGGCGCGATGCGGTGCGCGAGGACGCGAGCAAGGCGGCGATGGAACGGCTGCTCGACGCGCTGGTCGGCAAGCAGGCGAGCGAGGCGACGCGCGAGAGCTTCCGCCAGCGCATCACCGACAACCACATGAACGACACCGAGGTCGAGATCGAGGTCGAGGATTCGCCCTCGATGCCAATGGAGATTCCGGGGCTGGGCGGCCAGGTCGGGATGATCAACCTCAGCGAGATGATGGGCAAGGCGTTCGGCCAGCATCCCAGGAAGCGTCGCAAGCTGCGCGTCGCCGACGCCTGGGACAAGCTCGTCGAGGAGGAATCGGACAAAAGGCTCGACCAGGACGATGTCGCGCGCGTCGCGCTCGCCGACGCCGAGGCCAACGGCATCGTCTTCCTCGACGAGATCGACAAGATCGCCGTCTCCGACGTTCGCGGCGGCTCGGTCAGCCGCGAGGGCGTCCAGCGCGACCTCCTACCATTGATCGAAGGCACCACCGTCGCGACCAAATACGGCCCGATGACGACCGACCACGTGCTGTTCATCGCGTCGGGCGCGTTCCACGTCGCCAAGCCTTCGGACCTGCTCCCCGAGCTCCAGGGCCGCCTGCCGATCCGGGTCGAGCTCGCCGCGCTCACCGAGGACGATTTCTACCGCATCCTCTCGACGACTCGCGCCAACCTCCCCGAGCAGTATCGCGCGCTGCTCGCCACCGAGGGCGTGACGATCGAGTTCGACGAAGCCGCGCTCAAGGCGGTCGCCAAGATCGCGGCGGAGGTCAACGAGGCGATCGAGAACATCGGCGCGCGCCGGCTCCAGACGGTGATGGAGAAGCTGCTCGAGCAGGTCAGCTTCGACGCCGAGGAACGCCAGGGCGAGACGCTACGCGTCGACGCGGCCTATGTGGATGCGCAGCTCGCTGAGGTGGCGCGGGATACCGATCTGTCGAAATACGTGCTGTAGGCCGATCCGCGGGACCCGAGCCGTCAGGCGCTATCGCGGCCCTCGAGCGCGCGCTTGAGCCCGGCGAGCGCGCCGAGCGGCCGCGCCTCCTCCTCGCCAATCACCCCCGCCGCGCGCAGCGCCGAGATCGG
>JACMKH010000373.1 GCA_014380205.1 Sphingomonadaceae bacterium | reverse complement strand
GACCCGCCCGCCAACGCGCCCGATCCGGAGGCGGTCGAGGCGTTCGCCGAGGAGGTCAACCAGGCGATCGTCGCCTGCTTCTACCAGACGCTCGACAGCGACGGCCGCGCGACCCAGGGCGAGCTCACGCGACGCGGCATGACCTTCCGCGACGTCGCGCCGCAGGCGGTGCGCGAGCTCGCCAACGTCGAGCAGCTCGGCGGCGCGCGCTACACGCAGTGGAGCATCGCCAACGGCGTGATGTGGCTGATCGCCTATACCGAGGCCCCGGCGTGCCGGATCATGGTCGCCGAGACGCGGCTCGCCCAGGCCTCGCGCGACGGGATCGAGCGCCGCGTGCTCGAAAGCGGGCTGTGGACGCGCGACGACGCCCAATCGCGCACGCTCGAGGGCATTCGCCGCCAGATATTCTTCTTCTCGGGCGAGCAATCGCCCTCCCGCCTGCTGCTCAGCATCACCGGCGGCGAGGAGATCGAGCGCGAAGGCGACGGGCTCCAGATGATGATCTCGGTGGCCGCGGTGCCGCGCGAGGACGCCCCGGGACGATAAAGGAAGCAAGCATGGCCGATCTTCACTTCGAGCTCGTCACCCCCGAGCGCCTCGTCCGTTCGGAAAGCGTCCACATGGTCGTCGTCCCCGGCGGCGAGGGCGATTTCGGCGTGCTCGCGGGCCACGCCCCGGTGATGTCGACGATCCGCCCCGGCGGCGAGCTCACGGTCTATGCGAGCGCCGGCGCGGCCCCCGAACGCATCCGCCTCGAAGGCGGCTTCGCCGAGGTCAACGACGAAGGTCTAACCGTGCTCGCGGAAAAGATCGTCGAGGAGGCGTAGCTACTCGGTCAGACGGAAGCTCCAGCTCATCGCGTTCGCGCCCTCTGGGCCCGAGACCGTGGCGGTGAGCGTGTCCCCTTCGCGCGCATATTGAACACGCGTCGGGAAATCGTGCGCGGGGTTCTCGAACACGATCGTGTAGCGCCCGTCCGCCGTCGCCTCGGCGCGAATCATACCGAAGCGCACGGGCGGCGCGCCGCCCGGCGAGCCCCAGAAGGCGAGACCCTGCTCATCGGTCGCGATGCGCATATATTCGAAGCCCGTCGCGCGCTGGGCGTCGCCCGAAAGGCTCGTGCCGAGCATCACGCCGCCGCGCTCCGCGCCCCAGCGCTCCTCGGTCCAGCGGCCGTCGGCGCGCTGCTCCAGCCAATGGCCCGCGAGCCAGAGCGGCGGGCCGAACACCGCCGTGTCCCCCATCAGCAGCGCCAGCGCCAGCAATCCGCCCATCGCTTTCCCCCCAATTCAGCCCGGCGCTCGCGCATCGCCGAGCCGCCCCATGGCAAGGCGCCATAGCACAAGTCCGGCGCGTCTCTCATCGGGGCTATCACGCCGCGCCAAGCGCATTTTGACCGATCGTAAGGGCATGATAGCAGAGCACCCTAAGGAGGGCCGCATGCGCTTTCGCTTCGCGATCCTGATGTTGGTCGCGTTTTTGGTTTCCGCTTGCGCGCAACACCGCACGGCCGGCCGCGCGTCCCGCTTCGATCCGCCCCCGCATGCGCGATTGAACGCCGTCGCCGAAGCCGAGATGGAGCGGCAGGGCATACCCGGCCTCGCGATCGTGGTGATGCGCGATGACGCGCTCGTCCTCGCGCGCGGTTTCGGGCGCGAGTCGATAGCGCGCGACGACCCGGTGACGCCTGAAACGGTCTTTCAGTTCAATTCGATCAGCAAGCAGTTCCTGGCGGCAGTCGTGCTGCAGCTGGCGGAGGAAGGACGGCTTTCGCTCGATGATCCGGTCTCGCGTCACTTGCCCGACTGGACGCGGCTGCCGCCCGGACTCACGATCCGCCATCTGCTCAGCCATACATCCGGGATGCGCGAAGAGTTTGTCCAGCCGCATCTCATGGTCCTGTTCGCCCGGACTGGCGTCGCGTTCGCCGAATATGCCGCCGCGGCGCGCACGACCCCAGCGGATTTTCCGCCGGGGTCGCGCTGGTCGTACAGCAATATGAATTATCTGATGCTCACGCTGATCGTCGAGCGCGCGACGGGCCAGGCGTTGGAGATCGCGTTGGAGGAGCGGCTGTTCCGGCCGCACGGCCTTGCATCGATTCGGCTTTGCCCTTCGCCGCCAGGACAACGATCAGGTGGGGCCGCCGGTCACGTCGAGCGCGACGGCCGGCTCGTGATCCATCCCCCCGAACCCATCCACCTGTTTCGCGGGTCGGGGGGCTACTGCGGGACCGCGCTCGATCTGGCGCGCTGGAGCCGCGCGCTCGCGCTCGGCCGCGTCGTCAGCCCAGCCTCCTACGCGCTGATGACGACGCCCGCTCCGCTCAACGCCGGTGGCGCTGCCGACTACGGCCTCGGGCTCGCGCTCGTCGCGCCGGACGGCGTGCACAGAATCGGACATGGCGGCTATGGCGGCGGCTTTTCCGCGCAAGCCGCCTATTATCCGGAGACTCGGCTGACGACGGTAGTAATCGCCAATCGCTTCATCTTCGCAGAGCATATCGAGCGCCGTATCTCGCGGACGCTGCTGGGTCTTGACGAGCCGCCGACACGCGACATCCCTCTGAGCCGAGCGGAGCGCGCGCGCTTCGTCGGCCGGTTCGATGTCGGAATCATCGACTGGCATCCGCGAATAGAGGAATGCGACGGCCGCCTCTGGTTCGCCCTGCCGGACCCGCGCATCGAACTGCCGCTAGCCTATCTCGGCGGCGGCGAATTCGTCAGCGCGGACGACCCGCTGGGCTACCGGCTGTCCTTCTCCGCCGACGGACGCGAGCTGCGCCTGCTCGGCATGGGGCTGATGACTTGGTACGGCCGGCGCGTCGAAACCGACTAGCTCGCCGCCTCCGCGCCTGACGCGCGCCGTTGCGCGCCCCATAGCACAAGCCCCGCGACGATGATCAGCGCGGCGCCGCCGAGCGCGACGAGATCGGGGCGTTCGTGGAAAAGGGCGACGCCGATCGCGCCCGCGACGAGCAATTGGACATAGGTCGCGGGCGCGGTGACCGCCGCCGAGGCGCGCGTCGTCGCGAGATAGATCAGCATGTGCGCTACGCTCGCGGTGACCGCGACCAGCGCGCAGCGCGCGACCACTCTCCATGCGGGCCAACCGACCTCGAGCGCCTCGACCCCGCTGGCGTGGCCCGCGATGGCGACGACAACGAGAATCGGCGCGGCGAAGGCCGAGATGAGCAGTTGCATGTGGAGCGCCGAGCCCGCTTCGGCCGCCATCCGGTTGAGGATCATCAGGCAGCCCATCGCGGTGGCTGCGGCGAGCGGCAATAGCGCCGCCCAGCCGAGCGTGGCGACATTGGGCCTGAGCACGATCAACACGCCGGCAAAGGCGATCGCGATCGCCGCCCAGGTTGCGCGCGAGGCGGGTTCGCGCAGGAACAGCGCAGAGAGCAGCGCGGTAATGACGGGCGCGGTGAACATCACCACCGTCGCCTCGGCTAGCGGCATCAGGAACAGCGCGGTGAAGAAGCTCATCGTCGCGACCGCGACGCACGCACCGCGCCCAAGCTGGACCCAGGGCATCGGGCAGGCGAGCCCGGCCCGGCCTTCGCGGGCGAGCACGATGAGAAGCAGCCCGAGCGCGCCGAGCACATAGCGTAGCGCGGCGACCGCAAGCCCAGGCCACGCCCCCGCGATCGACTTGATCACCCCGTCGCCAACCGACAGGATGGCGAAGCCCGCGATCGCGAAGAGCAATCCCGACGCTGTCGAGTGTGGCGCGCGATGGCTCATCGGACTCCCAAATCCCCTGCGGCAGGCGCCGGCCTTCAGGCGGCATTAGGCAATTGTCAAAGTTTGCGTCCTATTCACCATGGCGGATTTGGCCGCCTTGCGGTCGATGCACATCGCGGGGTTGTTATGAGCGCATTCGGACGGAAACCCGGACAGACGGGGAGCCAGCGGCCCTCGTTCGGCGTCGCGCGGCCGATGCAGGGCGGCGTCGCGCCCGCGCCGCTGCGCGAGAATCTCGACGGCGGCGACCAGTTCCCGCCGATCGAATCGCTCGATCTCAGCACGATCGGCGACGACGTCACGGCGGTCGACGGCCTCGGCGCGCCGAGGATGGACGCGCTCGAGCGCCTCAACCAGCGCTCGACGCACGTCGCCGAGAACAAGCACGAGCTCGAGGGCTTCGAGGCCTCGGTCCACAAGATCAAGGAGCAGGTGCTGCCGCGGCTGCTCGAACGCGTCGACCCGGAGGCCGCGGCGACGCTCACCAAGGACGAGCTCGCCGAGGAGTTCCGCCCGATCATCGGCGAGGTGCTCGCCGAGCTCAAGATCACCTTGAACCGCCGCGAGCAGTTCGCGCTCGAGAAGGTGCTGGTCGACGAGCTGCTCGGCCTCGGCCCGCTCGAGGAGCTGCTCAACGATCCCGACATCAACGACATCATGGTCAACGGCCCCCAGCAGACCTATGTCGAGCGCAAGGGCAAGCTCGAGCTCGCGACAATCACGTTCCGCGACGAGGACCATCTGCTTCAGATCGCGCAGCGCATCTGCAACTCCGTCGGCCGCCGCGTCGACCAGACGACGCCGCTCGCCGACGCGCGCCTAGCCGACGGCAGCCGCGTCAACGTCATTGTGCCCCCGTTGTCGCTGCGCGGCACCGCGATCTCGATCCGCAAATTCTCCGAGAAGCCGATCACGCTCGACATGATGCACGGCTTCGGCTCGATGTCCGAGAAGATGGCGACCTTCCTCAAGGTCGCGGGCGCGAGCCGCTTCAATGTCATCATTTCGGGTGGCACGGGCTCGGGCAAGACGACGATGCTCAATGCGATGTCGAAGATGATCGATCCCGGCGAGCGCGTGATCACGATCGAGGACGCCGCCGAGCTCCGCCTTCAGCAGCCGCACTGGCTCCCGCTCGAGACGCGCCCGCCCAATCTCGAGGGCAAGGGCGAGATCACCATCGCCGACCTCGTTCGCAACGCGCTGCGCATGCGCCCCGATCGCATCATCCTCGGCGAGATTCGTGGCAAGGAGTGCTTCGACCTGCTCGCCGCGATGAACACCGGCCACGACGGATCGATGTGCACGATCCACTCGAATTCCCCACGCGAATGCCTCGGCCGCATGGAGAACATGGTGATGATGGGCGATCTCAAGATCCCCAAGGAGGCGATCAGCCGCCAGATCGCCGATTCGGTCGATCTCATCATCCAGGTCAAGCGCCTGCGCGACGGCTCGCGCCGCACCACCAACATCACCGAGGTGGTCGGCATGGAGGGCGACGTGATCGTTACCCAAGAGCTATTCAAGTTCGAATATCTCCACGAGGACGACCTCGGCAAGATCGTCGGCGAATACCGCTCGATGGGCCTCAGGCCCTACAGCCTTGAAAAGGCGCGCGCGTTCGGCTTCGAGCAGCCCTGCCTCGAGTCGTGCCTGTAGCCGCTCGCGCGGGCTAGCTGCCCAGCCGGTCGATCTTGCCCTGGAGCTCGGCGAGCTGGGCGCGGAGCTCGGCCATCTCGGCATCGCGGTCGCCCGACTCGGGCTTGGGGGTCGGCGCGGGCATGATCCCCACGCCGCCTGGCTTGAATGCCTGCGTCGCCGCCTCGAACATCGCCATGTTGCGCTTGGCGAGGTCGGCGAAGGGGCCGCTCGCGAAGGCGCCTTGCATCGCGTCTCGGAACTGCGCCTGATTGCGCTGGAACGCCTCCATCGACGCCTCGAGATATTGCGGAACCATCGCGCTCATCGAGTTGCCGTAGAGCGCGATGAGCTGCTTGAGGAAGTTGACGGGGAGCATGTTCTGCCCGCGCGATTCCTCGTCCATGATGATTTGCGTGAGCACATTGTGCGTGATGTCGCCGCCGGTCTTGGCGTCGATCACCTTGAAGTCGCGCTCCTCGCGCGTCATCGCGGCGAGATGGTCGAGCGTGATGTAGCTCGAGCTTTCGGTGTTATAGAGCCGCCGGTTGGCGTATTTCTTGATGATGACCGTTTCCGAATCCGAACCCGATTTCGCCATGGCGCCCGCTTCCCCAAATGGTTTCGGCGGCGTAGCATCGACTCATGCCGCGCCGCAACAAAAACCGCGCCCGCTCCCGCTTTTCCTTGAATTGCTGCGCAGCGAAACCGCGGCATCGCCCGCGCGGATGGCGCGCGCGCTGGCGGGGCTCCGCGCCTATCAGCAGGCGG
>JACMKH010000372.1 GCA_014380205.1 Sphingomonadaceae bacterium | reverse complement strand
TCGGCCTGCTCGCGGGCGGACACGTCCGCGACGGCCACGGCGAGCGGTTGCGGGCGGCCGGTGCGCACCATCTCGCGGCGGATTATGCGGAGGTGGAGAGGGTCATCGCCGGGCTCGAAAGCTGATCCTACCTACAGCTGGTGCCCCGTCCGGTCGCGTTTGGTCGCCAAATACTTCTCGTTGTGGGGGTTGGCGGCGACGGCGTGGGAGACGCGCTCGACGACCGTAATGCACGCCGCCTCGAGCCCGGCGACCTTGGCTGGGTTGTTGGTGAGCAGGCGGACGCGCGTCTGCCCGAGCAGCTCGAGCATCCGCGCGGCCACGCCGAAATCGCGCGCGTCGATCGCGAAGCCGAGCCGCGTGTTGGCGTCGACCGTGTCGAAGCCCTGGTCCTGCAGCGCATAGGCGCGCAGCTTGTTGATCAGCCCGATCCCGCGCCCCTCCTGGCGCAGGTAGAGCAAAATCCCCCAGCCCGCCTCGGCGATCTCGCGGAGCGCGCCGTGGAGCTGCGGCCCGCAATCGCATTTGAGCGACGCGAGCACGTCGCCGGTCAGGCATTCGCTGTGGAGGCGGACGAGCGGCGGACGGCCGTCGGGCGCTCCGATGATCAGCGCGATATGCTCGGCGGCGTCGGCGCGCGAGCGGAACGCGACGATTTCGGCCTGCTCCGCGGCCGCGACGGGAAGGCGCGCGCGCGCGGCTATGGCGAGTTCGGTGAGATCTTCGTAGGCGTCGAGCGCGGAGACCGGCAGCGCATCCGTCGCCCCTCCCTCGCGCACGAACACCGCCGGCAGGAGACCCGCCAGCCCCGTCAGCCGCAATGCGCCCGCGAGCAGCGCCTCGCTGATCGCGAGCGAGCAGAATGGCCCCTTGAGCGGCATGGCGAGATCGAACGCCGGATCGGCGAGCGCAGTCGCCGCCGCGAGATCGTGCCACGCCTCGCGCCTTATGAGCACGGGCCTGCCCGGCGTTGCCGCTTCGCGCTGGTTGACGAGCTTGAGCGTCTCGGCGCGGCCCGCCGTGATCGCGATGTCGGCGCGGCCGAGAGCGTCGAATTCGGCGAGCGCCGACTCGGTCGCGGTCTCGATCGCGAGCAGCGTGATCGCCCCGCCTCCATTGCCTAGCGTGACGGGCCAGCCGCGCCGCAGCGCGTCGATCGCGCGCGCGGTCGCGATGGCGTCGTCAGAGCGCAAATTCGGTGACCAGGGGCACATGGTCCGAGGGCTTGAGCCAGCCACGGCACGCCTCGTGCACCTCGTGCGCGACCGCCTTGGCCGCGACGTCGGCGCTCGCCCACATATGATCGAGCCGCCGCCCGCGGTCGCTCGCCGCCCAGTCCTGCGCGCGATAGCTCCACCAGGTGTAGCAGCGCTCGGGCGCGGGGATGAATTCCCGCCCGAGGTCGATCCAGTCGTTGGCCGCCCGGAGCCGCCCGAGCGCCTCGACCTCGACGGGGGTATGGCTGACCACCTTGAGCAGCGCCTTGTGGCTCCACACGTCGCATTCGAGCGGCGCGACGTTGAAATCGCCGACGAGCAGCGTTGGCTTGTCGAGCGTTTCGGACCAGCGCGTCATCCGCTCGAGAAAATCGAGCTTCTGGCCGAACTTGGGGTTGAGATCGCGGTCGGGGGTGTCCCCGCCGGCGGGGACGTAGACATTTTCGAGCCGCATCCCGTTCTCAAGCCGTACGCCGACGTGGCGCGCCTCGCGGTTGCCTTGCCAGTCGAGCCGGTCGTCCTCCGCGATCGGAACCTTGCTCACGATCGCGACGCCATGGTGCATACGCTGGCCGTTGAGGACTTGATGCGTGTAGCCGAGCCGGTGAAAGGCCTCGGCCGGAAAGGTTTCGTCGACCGTCTTGGTCTCCTGGAGGCAGAGGATGTCGGGCGTGATCTCGTTCAGGAACTTTTCGACGATGTCGAGGCGGAAGCGGACCGAATTGATGTTCCAGCTGGCGATCTTGAGCGGCGCGGGCATGGCGGGGGTCTAATCGCCGGGCGGGGGAGAGACAACCGGAGCGCCGTGCGCGGCGCCTCCAAATAAATGGCCCCCGCTCCGGGGGCATTGGAGCGGGGGCCTGCCTCGGTTTCGTCACGCGAGGCGGGAGACGGGGCGTGACGGGCAACAGGGGAATCCCGCCCTTGAAGCCCCGGCTCCGCGCTCTGCTGTCTAGGCCCGCGTTCCTGACGCGCGCATGAATGGAACCCCCTTGACTGTCTATCGCCGCCGGTTGCGCGGGCGCGGGTCGCGGTAGCGGAAAATGCTGTCGGGGATCGCCATCCCGAAGCGCTGGTTCGAGAGCCGGATGGTGGTCAAATTGTTCTGCGAATCGCGCACCGTCCAGCCTTGGAGCATCAGCCCGCCGGGCGCGCCCGCGTCGCGCGAGAACGAGATGGTGATCACGCCATATTCGGGGTGCTCGGGGTCGCGCGCGCGGACGCGCACCTCGTTCGCGCCGCCCGCGATCACCTCGGCGAAGCGCGACAGGTCGCGCTCGGGATTGAGCAGCACGCCGAGCGGCGAATCGCCGATCGGCCAGCGCTGGACCTGGTTGACCTCGTAATCGACGAAGGTCAGCGCGCGCCCGTCGCTGACGATGAGCTTGTTGACCCCGCGTTGATATTGGAAGCGGATGCGGCCTGGGCGCTTGAGCGACACCTGCCCGCTTACCGACTGGCCGGCGCGGTTGGTCTCGGTGAAATCGGCCTGCATCGTGCTGACGGCGCGGAGATGGCTCTGCACCTGCGCGAGGCCGCCGCTCTGCGCGAGCGCGGGCGGCGCGATCAGCGGGGCGGGAACGAGGGTGAGCGGCGCCGCGATGAGCGCGAGGGCGGCTAGGCGCGACATGGGGTCTCCTGTGGTCGATCTGGCGCGGCGGATCGCGGAAAACGTTTGAATGCGGCGTGAACCCGGAGGTTCCGGGGTGTTCAAGGCAATTCGAACGAGACGGAGCCATCTCGCCCAAGGTGCAAGTCCGAGAGTCCGATGACGTCCATTCCGATAATCACCGGAACAGAAAAGTTTGGATGCAGGGCGTATCCGAGCAATTCATCCGCCAGCACATGGGGAAGCGATCGTTCGGGATCGGGTGGGGAATCCCGAAAGTCGCCCGGATAGAATCCCATTCGAAAGAAATGCTCGGTGGCGATCATGTCACCGTTCGCGGTGAAGACCCTGCGGCGCCCGCGCTTCAACAACCCAAGGCGCTCGACAACGTCTTGCCTGATTCCGGTCGATGTGGCGCCGGTGTCAAGGATGCCCCAAACCACCTCGGAGCGTTGAGCGGATTGCTCGGTCAGCGATGGCAGAATCGCGACCGGAAGGATCAGGCGCTGGCGATCGTGCCGCCAGCTAATATGCGGCATTCGAATATAGGCCCAAATCGACCGGTTCGTCGGTCACCTGCTGAATCGAGTAGAGGCCGTCGGAAAATTGCCGTGCGCCAGCCGCGTTTGCCTCGCCCGGCTTGTCGAAAAAGCCCACGACATGTCTCTGACGCAGCAACGCGAACCGCCCGAGATGCGGTCGCAGGAACTGCGTAAGGTTGCGTTGGAAATAGTCGAAATTCTGATCGACCTCAGCGGACAGCGCGGCCAGATCCATGCGTAATCTCCCCTTCCCCCTTACGCCTCGGCTGATGAAGACGCGCGCCGCGTGCGACGAACGAACTCGAAACCGAGTCGAGCCGTTCAGAGCCTATTCCCCTCGGTATCCATCAGCACCTCGCGCCGCCCGACATGATCGGGCCGCGAGACATAGCCCTCGTTTTCCATCCGCTCGACGAGCCGCGCGGCGCTGTTGTAGCCGACGCGCATCTGGCGCTGGAGCCATGAGATGGACGCCTTCTGGCTTTCGGCGACAAGCTGGACCGCGCGGCTGTAGGCCTGCTCCTCGGGGCTGTCGCCGCCGCTCGGAGCGCCGTCCAATGCGAAGCCGCCGTCCTCGGGCTCCTCGGTCACCGCCATATTGTATTCGGGCGTTCCCTGGCCGCGCCAGTGTTCGGCGACGCGGAGCACCTCGTCGTCCGAGACGAAGGGGCCGTGGACGCGCGAAATCTGCTTTCCGCCCGGCATGTAGAGCATGTCGCCCTTGCCCAGCAGCTGCTCGGCCCCCTGCTCACCGAGGATGGTGCGCGAGTCGATCTTGGAGGTCACCGCGAAGCTGATCCGCGTCGGCAGGTTCGCCTTGATCACGCCGGTGATGACATCGACCGAGGGCCGCTGGGTCGCCATGATCAGGTGGATTCCCGCCGCGCGCGCCTTTTGCGCGAGCCGCTGGATGAGGAACTCGACCTCCTTGCCCGCGGTGATCATCAGGTCGGCAAGCTCGTCGACGATCACGACGATCTGCGGGAGCGGCTGGAAATCGAGGCTCTCCTCCTCGTAGATCGGCTGGCCGGTGGCGGAATCATAGCCGGTCTGGACGCGGCGGCCGAGCTTCTGGCCCTTGGCGCGCGCCGCGCGGACCTTGTCGTTGAACGAGGCGAGGCCGCGCACGCCGACCGACGCCATCATCCGGTAGCGGTCCTCCATCTGCTCGACCGCCCATTTGAGCGCGCGGATCGCCTTGGCGGGCTCGGTCACGACGGGCGCGAGCAGGTGCGGGATGCCCTCGTACATCGAAAGCTCGAGATGCTTGGGATCGATCATGATCAGCCGGCATTCGTCGGGGGTCAGCCGGTAGAGCAGCGACAGGATCATGCAGTTGAGGCCGACCGACTTGCCCGCGCCCGTGGTGCCCGCGACGAGCAGGTGCGGCATCGGCGCGAGATCGACAATGACGGGGGTGCCCGCGATGTTCTTGCCGAGCACGATCGGCAGCTGGCCGGTCTGGTCGACGAAATGCGATGAGCCGATGATCTCGTGGAGCGCGACGCTCTCGCGGTGGACGTTGGGCAGCTCGATCCCGATCACGTTGCGCCCGGGAATCGTGGCGACGCGCGCCGACATCGCCGACATGTTGCGCGCGATGTCGTCGGCGAGCTGGATCACGCGGCTCGCCTTGATCCCGCTCGCGGGCTCGAGCTCGTACATGGTGACGACGGGGCCGGGGCGGACCTCGCGGATCGCGCCCTTGACGTGGAAATCGTCGAGCACCGATTCGAGCAGCCGCGCGTTGCGCTCGAGCGCGGCCTTGTCGATCCCGCCGCCGCGCTTCTCCTTGCTCGGATTGAGCAGGTCGAGCGGGGGCAGGACGTAGCTGTCGCGGAAGTCCAGCGAGCCCTGGCTCGCCTTGGGCCGCGTGGGCGCGCCGCCGCGCTGGGGCGTGCTGATGATCGGGGGGCGGCGCTCGGGATCGGCGGCGACGCGCGCCGACAGCGCCGACATGTTGCGGGCAATGTCGTCGGCCAGCTGGATCACGCGGCTCGCCTTGATCCCGCTGGCAGGTTCGAGCGCGTACAACGTAACCACCCGGCCGGGGCGGACCTCG
>JACMKH010000371.1 GCA_014380205.1 Sphingomonadaceae bacterium | reverse complement strand
GCCGAGCCGGACGCCGCGAAACTCGACCGGCTCGGGCAGCGGTCCGCTCGCGAACAGCCTTTTCTCATCGAAAGTGCCGTAATTGGGCAGTTCGTGCTTGCGCGTCACCGCCGCAACCGCGCCGCCGTCGAGCAGCGCAAGAATATTGTAGAGTCGCCCGTCTTCCTTTGCCACGCTGCCGACGATCATCGCCGGGCCGCCATCGGCGGTCGCTGCCGCCAGCCGCGCCAGCTCAATTGCGGCGCGCTCGACCAGCGCCGGCTTGAGCACGAGATCCTCGGGCGGATAGCCGATCAGCTGGAGCTCGGGGTAGACGATGAGATCGGCGGGCGCGTCGAGCCCCGCGCGCACCGCGAGCATCGCGTCGGCGTTGCCCGCCAGATCGCCCATCGCCTGGTTGAGCTGCGCGAGGACGATGACGAGACGATCGGTCATGCGCCGACATTTAGGCGGCGCGCGACCGCGCGGCAATCGCGCCCCATCGCCGGTTGCGGCGCGACGCGTCGGTTCCTAAGAGGCGGGCTTTCCGCTCGGGGGCGCGCCTTGCCATGAAGCTGATGTCGGGCAATTCGAACCTGCCGCTCGCGCGCGAGATCGCCGACTATCTCGAGATCGCGCTGACCCAGGCCAATGTCCGCCGCTTCGCGGACGAGGAGATTTTCGTCGAGATCCTCGAGAATGTCCGCGGCGAGGACGTCTTCGTGATCCAGTCGACCGCCTATCCCGCCAACGACAATCTGATGGAGCTGCTGATCATCATCGACGCGCTCAAGCGCTCGTCGGCCAAGCGGATCACCGCGGTGATGCCCTATTTCGGCTATGCCCGGCAGGACCGGAAGCCCGGCCCGCGCACGCCGATCTCGGCCAAGCTCGTCGCCAACCTGATCACGGTCGCCGGGGCCAACCGTGTGCTTTCGATGGATCTCCACGCCGGGCAGATCCAGGGCTTTTTCGACATCCCGACCGACAATCTCTACGCCGCCCCAGTGATGGCGGCGGACATCACCGCGCGCTTTACCAACAAGAACATCACCGTGGTCTCGCCCGACGTCGGCGGCGTGGTCCGCGCGCGCGCGCTCGCCAAGCGGCTCGACAACGCGCCGCTCGCGATCATCGACAAGCGCCGCGAGCGGCCCGGCGAATCCGAGGTGATGAACGTGATCGGCGCGGTTGAAGGGCGCTTCTGCATCATGGTCGACGACATCGTCGATTCGGCGGGGACATTGTGCAACGCCGCGACCGCGATGCAGGCGGCGGGCGCCGAGGAGGTCATCGCCTATTGCTCGCACGGCGTGCTCTCGGGCGGCGCGGTCGCGCGCGTCGACAGCTCGGCGCTCAGCGAGCTCGTCGTCACCGATTCGATCGGCAGCCACGAGGCGATCGCCGAATCGAAGCGCATCCGCCATTTGTCGATCGCGCCGCTGTTCGCCGAAGCGATCAAGCGCATCGCCGACGAGAGCTCGGTGTCGAGCCTGTTCGACTGACCTTCTATCCGGCCGACGCCCACGGATCGTAGCTGCCGAAGCTCCAGACATAGCCCTCGGGATCGAGCGCCGCGTAGCTGCGGCCGCCGTAATCCTGGTCCTCGGGCGCCATGATGATCTCGGCGCCCGCGGCGCGCGCCCGGGCGGCGTGATCGTCGACATCGTCGAGCACGACATAGGCCGCCTGGGTGTTGCCGCCCGCCTCGGACGGGCGCAGCGTCCTCGCCTTGGCCTTGAATTCCGAATCGCCGCCGTCGCTGCTCAGCATGATCATCTGGCCCTCGCGGACGAGCTGGGCGTGGTGGATCAACGAGGGGTCTTTGTCGTCGGCATAGACCGCGTGGCGTTCAAAGCCGAAGGCGCGGCACAGGAAATCGATCGCGGCGGGCGCGTCGGCGTACCAGAGGCAGGGAATGATCGCGGGCCTGACGGGCATCGGCTTCTCCTCGCCGCAGCCTAGCCGAGATCGCTTGGCCGCGCTACCGCGCTGCGATGCTCGCCGAGACCGACATCGCGCTCGCCCATGCGCTCGCCGACGCGGCGGGCGAAGCGATCCGGCCCTTTTTCCGCGCGGCTTTCGAGATCGAGGCGAAGGCCGACGCGACGCCCGTGACCGAGGCCGACCGCGCCGCCGAGGCAGCAATGCGGCGGCTGATCGAGGCCGAGCGGCCGTCCGACGGGATCATCGGCGAGGAATATGGGATCAAGGAAAGCGCGAGCGGGCGCCACTGGGTGCTCGACCCGATCGACGGGACCCGGAGCTTCATCGCCGGCCGGCCGATCTTCGGGACGCTGATCGCGCTCGCGATCGAGGGCTGGCCCGCGCTCGGCGTGATCGACCAGCCGATCGCGCGAGAGCGCTGGATCGGCGCGATGGGACGCAAGACGGAGCTTAATGGCGTCGCCGCGCGGACGCGGGCGCGCGCTTCGATCGGGACCATGCGGCTCGCGACGACGAGCCCGCATTGCTTCGCGGGCGAGGATGTGACGCGGTTCATGGGGCTGGTCGCGGCGATCCACGGCGCGGGTGGCGAGGATCCGATCTACGGGGGCGACTGCTACAATTATGGTCTCGTCGCCTCGGGGCATCTCGACCTGGTCGTCGAGTCGGGGCTCAAGCTCCACGATTTCGCGGCGCTCGTCCCGGTGGTCGAAAGCGCGGGGGGGCGGATGTGCGACTGGCGCGGTGAGCCGCTCGACGCGGACAGCGCGGGGGATGTGATCGCGATCGGCGATCCGGCGCGGCTCGACGAGGTGCTGGACGCGCTACGCGGCGCCGAATAGTTCCGGACGCGGCGCCGAATAGCTCCGGCCGCTGCTCCCGCGCGCTGGTCGATCCCGATCGAGCGCACGATTTAATAAAACGTTAGGCCTCTCAACGTATTGCGCAGGCGGAACCGGTTTTGCAGCCGAATGCGGGGTGTGGCCATGACGTGGATGTTTCTGCCCTTCAAGCGGGCGATGGACTTTTCGGGGCGCTCCTGCCGGCGCGAATACTGGATGTTCATGGTGCTCAAGGTGATCTGCTCAGCGCTTCTGGCGATCGGGCTCGTCTTTACCGGCGCCATCGCGCAGGCCTCGCTCTTCTCGGGCAGGGAAGCGGCCGCCTTGCTGGGCAACATCACGGCGCTGGCCGCCATCGCCGCCTGGCTGCTGATCTTTCTGCTTCCTGAAATCGCGCTCACCATTCGCCGCTGGCACGACATCGGCAATTCGGGTTGGGTCATCGTTGTGCTGATGATCTGGTCGCTGCTGCCCGTGGTCGGATTTCTCGCCGG